>NZ_CAMLFD010000017.1:0-54287 GCF_946479295.1 uncultured Apibacter sp. | reverse complement strand
TTTTCTTTTATCTCTTGAATTGTCATAATCATATTTCAGCTATCTTTATAAGATGCAAAATAAATGAATATCAATAGAATAACCCATAACACAAAGGAATATAAAACAACAAAAAAGGAATAAATTATTTTTAGTTAGTTATTTTATACCTTTGTAAATAAGAAAAAATTATAAAAAAATGAATACAGATATAGCGCCTAAAAAAGTACATCAGGGAAGGAATATAAAAAGACTCCGTGAAATGCTAGGAATTAAACAGGAATCTTTAGCTACTGAATTAAATATTACTCAAGCAGGGGTGTCTAAACTGGAAAGCAAAGAAGAAATAGAAGAAGAAACATTAAAAAAAGTAGCTGAATTTTTAAAATTACCTGTAGATGCTATCAAAAATTTTAATGATGAAGGTGCTTTAAATTTTGTAGCTAATACTTTTCACGATTCGGCAGTTGGAAACAATTATTATCCAACATTCAATCCAATAGATAAAATAATAGAGCTTTATACAGAGAAAGAGGCTCTTTATGAACGGATGCTAAAAGAGAAAGATGAGTTATTGGCAAAGTTTATTAAATAGAATTTCGTTTTTAAACAATATTTAAACTCTGTTAAAAAAAGTTATTACTTAAAATGAATACGTCTTTTGAAATATTAAAGACATTTTTTTGTACTCATAAATTAAGTACATAATAAAAAGAAAGCTGAATAATAAAAATTTTCAGCATAAGTTGAGGTAGTAAAACACTGGTTAACGACTGATAAAAATTTCTGAATTAAAATACTTTATCAAAATTTTTCGTTATTTTTTTCCGCATTTATAAAATAACAAAAGGCTTAAATATTTAATTATAAATTATTTAAGCCTTTTAAATTGTAGCCCCAGCGAGGATCGAACTCACATCTAAAGTTTAGGAAACTTTTGTTCTATCCATTGAACTATGAGGCCAATTTTTAAAATTTATTTGCAAAAGTATGAAAAACTAAGGAAATTTTGAACTATAAATTTATTCCAGAATTGTATAACACCCTCCTAAGTTATTCAACTTACATTTGTATAGGTAAATAGATGATAAATTTTATTATTATATATAAGCAAAATTATGAATTCTTCTACAAAAAATAAAAGTATATATTACATTCCTTTAGAAAATTTAACTAAAAAATCTGATCTATCTAAAATTGAAAATGTTTTAGATTCAATCAAAGAAATTGATTCTTATAACTTGGAATTAAATTCGCAAAAAATCAAGTTATCTAGTAAATATCCAGATGTAGCAATCTCTAAGGCTGTGTCTGATCTTACAGAGCTAGGTTACAAATTTCCTATTGTTAAAAATAATTTTCCGCTCATGAACATGAGTTGTGCTTCTTGTGCCAATAGCAGCCAAAACATTTTAAAAATGCAACCGGGAGTTTTATCGGCTAATGTAAACTTTGCAAATGAAACAGCATATATTGAATATATTCCTTCTCTAATAACTCCGCAAAGTTTGAAAGAATCTTTGAATGAAGCAGGATATAATCTTATTATCGACCAAAATGAAGATTCTCAAAATTCGGTAGAAGCCATACAAAAAAGTCATTATGAGTCGCTAAAAAAGAAAACTATTGGAGCAATGATTTTTTCTATTCCTTTACTAATTATAGGAATGATTCCTTCACTAATGTATAAATCTTGGTCAAATTATGTTATGTGGTTATTAGCAACTCCAGTTGTTTTTATATTTGGAAAACAATTTTTTAAAGGTGCTTATAATCAAGCTAAACATCATACTGCTAATATGGATACTTTGGTTGCAGTAAGTACAGGAACGGCCTATATTTTTAGTATTTTTAATACTTTATTTCCTTCTTTTTGGTTAAGTCACGGATTAAAGCCTCATGTCTATTTTGAAGCTTCAGCAGTGGTCATAACTTTTGTTTTATTAGGTAAAATATTAGAGGAAAAAGCCAAAGGTAATACGTCTTCGGCTATTAAAAAATTAATGGGGCTACAACCTAAAACCGTGGTTATAATTAATGGCACTAATCAAGAAGAAATTCCCATTAAATCTGTTACTCCCGGAATGATAATTTTGGTTAAGCCCGGAGAAAAAATTGCCGTAGACGGAACGGTTATTTCTGGAAATTCCTTTGTCGATGAAAGTATGATCAGCGGAGAACCAATACCTGTTGAAAAAGAAAAAGGTGCTAATGTATATGCCGGAACCATTAACCAAAAGGGAAGCTTTCAATTTTGCGCCGATAAGGTTGGAAAAGACACCCTTTTATCTCAAATTATAACTACAGTACAAGAAGCTCAAGGAAGTAAAGCTCCCGTTCAGAAATTGGTAGATAAAATAGCCGGTATATTTGTACCTGCTGTCTTTATTATTGCTGTATTTTCTTTTTTACTATGGATACTTTTTGGAGGAAATCAAGGATTTATTTTTGGATTTCAAAGTTTTGTTACAGTATTAGTTATAGCTTGTCCGTGTGCTTTAGGATTAGCTACTCCTACAGCTATAATGGTAGGTATCGGTAAAGGCGCAGAAAAAGGTATTCTAATAAAAGATGCAGAAAGTCTTGAAGTTACTAAAAATATCACTGCCGTGGTATTGGATAAAACGGGTACGATAACAGAGGGAAAACCTCTTGTAGAAGAGATTAAATGGTTTTCATCTGATCATGAAGAGAAGAAACAATTATTATATAGCATTGAAAGATCTTCTGAGCATCCTTTAGCGGGTGCAATTATACATTTTTTTGATAAAGAAAATATTCCTTTTATATCTGATATGGAAATTCATAATTTATCAGGAAAAGGAATTATTGGCATTTATAAAAATCAAAAGTATTTTATTGGAAATTATTCTTTATTAAAAAATAATAATATATATCTATCTGATGAGGTCAAAAGTTGGATAAATACAAAACTAGAGTTATCAACAACGGTTATACTATTTGCCGATGAAAAAAATGTACTTGCGGCAATTTCTATATCAGATAAAATCAAATCAACATCCCAAAAGGCTATTAAAGAAATAAAAAATTTAGGAATAGAAGTTCATATGCTTACCGGAGATAATAATGCAACGGCTAGTTATGTTGCAAAAGATACCGGTATTAATTTTTATAAAGCAGAAGTCTCACCCCAAGATAAAATAGAATATATTAAAGAGCTTCAACGTAAATCTAAAATTGTAGCCATGGTTGGGGATGGAATAAATGATAGTGCCGCTCTAGCTCAAGCTGATGTAAGTATAGCTATGGGAAGAGGTTCTGATATTGCCATAGAAGTTGCTAAAATGACAATAATTTCCGGAGATTTACTAAAAGTACCTGAAGCAATCAAATTATCTAAACAAACAGTAAAAACTATTAAACAAAATTTATTTTGGGCATTCATCTATAATATTATCGGTATTCCAATTGCCGCAGGAATTTTATATCCTATTAACGGGTTTTTATTAAATCCTATGATTGCCGGTGCAGCTATGGCTTTAAGTAGCGTTAGTGTAGTAAGTAACAGTCTTCTTTTGAAATTTAGAAATTAAGTGATCAAAACCTCTTAGAAATATAAACCATTAATTAATAGGTATAAACCTAATATGGGGTTTAGAATTTTTTTAGACGATCTAAAGATAAATAGTAAACAAAAAGCCTCCTATAAAAGGAGGCTATAATACAAAACTCAAAAAATAAAATTAATCTACATATATTCTATTATTTAATTAATATAGCGATGCTTATATATACTGCACAAATCATTGCTATAAAATAAATTAATGTGAGTAATGAAATAGAAAGTCTAACATGCTTCATAAAGTTTAGTGTTTAAAGGTTAAACTAATGTATATGATGTAACAATTAAATGAAATATTTAGTATTTTAATAATACAAATATATGACATTATTTTATTTATATAAATATAATATTTGTCATATATAAATATTATAAAATAATACTTTATAATTTATAAAAAAACAATCAATATACCGCATAGATTCAATATTACTATTGAAACAAATGATCTATATAAATGCTAATAAGAAAAAGAATAATTTTAAACAAAAATTATTTATAAGAAGTTTAAAATCTATATTTATTATTTTATATGCTACTTTATTTTATGAATTAATTTATATAGTAATTATTTGACTATTAATTACTAAAAGAGCTAATTAAGATTCAATTATAAAATTATTAACTAATTTTAAAAAAAAAATTGAAGTTTTTTACTATTATTATAATATTATAATAATATTTTTTTATATTATAATAAAAATAATTATTCAGAAATAACATAAATTATAAAAATAAATATATACATTATTTATAACTATTTGTTTTATAAAAAAATTATTTCAAATAGTAAAATCTTATATTTTTATGGAATTCCGTAATAAATCTTTTTGAAATATTTATAATTTCATGTTCACAAAATATAAAGTACCATTTTTATTTGAATTAATTACTAAAATCTATTTCGTTAAAAATTAATTTATATTTATTAGTAAGTAAAGTATTAATTTAATACTTAATCTAACTTAGTGAATGAAAGGTCTTGTTGAATACCTGATATGTCTTTAAAATTAGTCCTGAGTGAAAACTCAGGATTTTTATTAAAATTGAATTAAAAAATAAAATTCTTTTATCATGTTCTATAATTTCGAGGTTTACAATTTCTGTAACTAAAGCAGTTTACAATACTCCTATAATAAATTTTTTTGTATATCCCAAATATTCATAATCTTTTACTAGATATAATATATTTATAGTTGTTTCTTCATTCATTTCGAATACATTTTTTGTAAAGAAAATGTACAGCCATATAATAATTCATAACTTTGGTTAAAATAAGATAACCGAAAAAGAATAAGTTATTTTTAGCGGATTATTTTATATTTTTGTAGATAAGAAAATAAGAAATATGAATATAGATACAGCACCCAAGAAAGTACATCACGGAAGAAACATAAAAAGACTTTGTGAAATGTTAGGAATTAAACAAGATTCTTTAGCAATTGAACTAAATATAACACAAGCTGCTGTATCAAAACTAGAGAATAAGGAAGAAATTGAAGAAGATACTTTAGAAAAAATAGCTAAGTTTTTAAAATTGCCAGTAGATGCTATCAAGAATTTTAATGATGAAACTACTGTTAGTTTTATATCTAATACTTTTAACAATACTCATGGTTTTATGTACTCAACTTATACCGACTGTACATTTAATCCTATTGAAAAAATTATAGAACTCTATAATGAAAAACAAGAATTATACGAAAGAATGCTAAAAGAAAAAGATGAATTATTAGAAAAGTTGTTGAAGAAATAAAATTATTTTTATCTAAGATCTTAAATTTTATATTCATATACAAAATAAATAGGTACTAAATAGATATTATTCTTTCTTATTTTCGTACTCTTTTATTGAAATGTTCTTTTTTTACGTCTTTTTTTAAAGTGGCTATAAAACCATTTTCCTTTTGGTTTCTTTATCTAAATTTTATATTTTTTTTAGGCTTTAGTGCTTATTGAGCATATTTGTTTGGATTTTGTCTTTTTGCTTCTTCATATAGATAAGTATATTGTAATATTGAAGACGGGATTAGAAGAATAAAACAAATCGGCTTGTAAAATTATTTGACTAATTTTAAAATACTCACTTTACCCGCCAAAAGCCAGTCAGTATTAAGTTCATAAATTCTTTCAATTTTATCAGACTGTATTAATTTTCTCATCGATGATACATAAGCGTTTGATACACCAATGGTTCTACCAAATTCACTTTTCGATATTTTTTAATATTGTAAGTATTCTTTAGGCCTATCTTTTACAGTCATATAAAAATTGTTTAAAAAAAATTTTTTCTTAAATGCTGTAGGGTCGTTGAATTTGCATTGAATATACCAATCTTGATTAAGTTTTTCCTTTTTGAAGTTTTCCGGTTTTTGAGCTTACCCAAATTTCAGGGTATGAGTACTCGAATTTTGTTTTCTTTGTCATAGTAATTACATTGCTGTTTACATTATTGTTTGTAATTACATGCTCGATATTTAATAAAAAAAGCTATAAACCTTTTAGGAAAGGTTTATAGCTTAGTGACCACGGAGGGATTCGAACCCCCAACCCTCAGAGCCGAAATCTGATATTCTATCCAGTTGAACTACGTAGCCCTGCAAATATTTTTGCAATTATACTAATAATTTATTCTAACTTCATCATAATATTTGAAATTTCTTCAGCTTTTTCTTTTTCATACATAGAATCAATGGGATGAAGCACTTGTAATATTTGTCCGTATGAATACATTAGATTTTGTAAGGATAATTTTTGATCTTTAGCATTATTTTTTCCTAGCATTTCAAATATTTTTAATCTTTTATCTAAAGGTTTTAAAGATTCTGTTATATAGGCTAAAGCTTTATCTTTTTGATTTAATTCTAAATACGTATTGACAATATTATCTACAATTAATGTATAGTAGCTAGATAATTTATTCATATCATCACTAGCAAATACTTGATCATGTGGAGATAAAGAAAGATAATAATTTAATTCTTTAGCAATTTGATCTTTATATGCATTTGCTAACTTCAACCCTTCATTCTCTTTACCTATAAGGAAATAACCGGAAATGATTGAATTATAGGAAGGCGTAGCCGGATACATGTTTAAAGGTATTTCTTTATTAACTAATTCCAAAATATCATTGGCTCGTTTTTTATCACCACTTTTTGCTAAAGCTATAGCGGCTCTTCCGCAAGACATTCTATAATTTAAAACATTACTTCTACATGTTTCATCGAAATAAGCTTTAGGATCTTTTAAATTACCGAATTTATAGTTCATTACTAACTGATATAGAGTATTTGGATTTATCCTACCTTGTTCTCCTGAACTATTTTCCGGAGTATAAATAGGTACTAGCTTTGAAACCACCCCTTGATATTCCAAATAATTTTGTGCAAACATGATATTGGATTGTGAATAAGTTCCTCCAGAACTAAAATAAATAGATCGATCCCAGTTATAGTTTGCTAATAAATCTAGCATGGCTAAACCATCTTTATATAAAGCTTGTTTATTTATCTTTAAAACAACAGTATTTACCATCAATGAGGAATCTTCAGGCTTTACAATTCCATATTTCAATGCATTATCTTTGTTTACAGGCAAGCAAATCTTATTTACGGGAATAAATCCAACATCCGTATCTCTATAATCTCTTTCTGTAAAATATGTATATAATTCTTTTATAGCCGCCTGATCTTTTTTATTCTTAAGGAAATTAATAGCTTCTTTTGCAGTTAAGCTGTCTTTAACGGCAAATTTCTTAAATTCTGCAATATTGGGAGGTATACTATCAGCCGGAATATTATCAAAAATTTGCTTCCAAAAATCTCGACTTAATAAAATTACTTGATCATTAACTCCGTCTCTATATTCATCATGATTTAATGAAGAAGGGATACCCGGTGCTTTATAGGTTCTTCTCTGAACTTGATCAATGTACCAAGCAGTTCCCAACAAAGTAAAGTTTACTACTTTTGCATCTGATCTGAATTCTTCCGTTTCTTGTAATGCCCACAGAGGATACGTATCATTATCTCCATATACAAAAAGTATAGGATTATTGTTATCTAAACCTTGTAAATAACTTTTAGAGAAGTCATATGCTGTATATCTTCTACTTCTGTCATGATCATCCCAATTTTGAAAACCTACTAAAACTGGCACTCCTAAAGTAATTAATCCGATAATTAATCCTATTTGTTTTTGCTTAATTTTATTTAACAAATACATAATTGCAGTTACTCCCATACCTATCCATATCGCAAATGTGTAAAAAGAAGTTACCAAAGCATAATCTCTTTCCCTTGGTTCGAACGCTTTAATACTGGTGTACAATATGATTCCAACACTCGCCAGCAAGAATAATGCAATTAAGGAAAAATTTCTTCCCGGATCTCTGTTTAACTGAAAGAAAAAACCTATTAATCCTAATAGTAATGGTAACATATAATATTTATTAGTTGCCTTATTTACATATGCATCCGGTAATTTACTTTGATCTCCTAATCGTAAATTATCTAGAAATTTAATTCCACTAATCCAGTTTCCTTTAGTGGATTCGTAATTTCCTTGTAAATCATTTTGACGACCGGCAAAATTCCATAAAAAATAGCGTACAAACATATACCCCATTTGGTAGGTCATCATAAAATCAAGATTTTGACCTAATGTAGGTTTTTTTACATTCAACAGCTCATTTTGTTTAGCTATTTGATAATCGCGCACGGATATTTCTCCCGAATTTTTTTTCCTAACTAATTCATCGAAAACTTTTTGAGCGTCGGGGTTCCCTATATATTTAGAATTTAAGGTAAAATTAGGATAGCCTTCCATTAATCCGTAATTATCTATGACGCTAGGATCAGGATTATACATTCGCGGAAAAATACTAATTTGTTCCGGATTGAATTTATAATTTATTCTTCTTCCTGTTTCAATATATCGTCCTGAATTTTCATCCTTTTCATATATAGGCCCATTATCATCTGTCCCGATGATTCCATTCGGATCTAAATATGCAGTGTAATTGGCTCCGTAAAATACCGGCCAATCTCCGTATTGAGCTCTGTTATAATAATCTAACATACCTATGGCATTATCAGGATCATTTAAATTGATCGGGGGATTTGCCTTAGCCCTTATAGGTAAAACAATCCAACTCGAAAAACCGATCAGCATAAAAAGAATAGATAAAATAATAGTATTTAAAGTTCTATATCTATGTTTTGAAGTATATCTCAATGCTAGATAGAAAGCTATTATTAAAACTAAAAATGCAAATACGGAACCCGTATTAAATGGCATTTGTAGATTATTCACAAAGAAAATTTCGCATTTCCCAAAAAAAGACATGGTAAAAGGAAATATAATTTTGAAAACAGCTAAGAATACGCCTCCAATAGCAATATTCGCTATGATAAAATTCTTCCAGGTAAAGGTATATTTTTTAACATAATAAATATAGCCTAAGGTTGGTACTACCAATATTACCATTAAGTGAATACCAACTGATAATCCGATAAGAAGCGATATTAAAATAAGCCATTTATCAGAACGAGAATCAGATAAGTTATTCTCCCATTTGCACATAAGCCATAGTAATAGAGCTGTAAAACAAGAGGCAGCTGCATACACCTCTCCTTCTACCGCAGAAAACCAAAATGTATCCGTAAATGTGAAAGTTAAAGCTCCTACAGCTCCACTTAATAAGATAATAGCCTTTTGATAGATGGTAAATTCTTTAGGTTCGGAATTTAAAAATAATGTTTTTCTAACCATATGGGTAATGGTCCAAAATAAAAAGAGTATGGTAAAGGCGCTCATAATAGCAGACATAGCATTAATAACAATGGAATATTTGCTATGATCGCCAAAAGCAAATATAGCCCAAACTGCTCCTAATATCTGAAAAAATACAGCACCTGGAGAATGGGTTACTTCTAGCTTCACCGCTGAAGATATGTATTCTCCACAATCCCAAAAACTAAAATTCGGTTCTATAGTGAGTAAATACGTTAGGGCAGCAATTAAAAAAACTCCCCAACCGGTTAGATTGTTTAATTTATTATAACTTAACTTCATTTTACCTTGATTCTTGTTTGCGAATATACTAATAATATTATTTTTAAAAGTTTCAATAAAATATTTTATTCAATTTTTATATAAAAATATAGTGTTGTGTCAGTATAGTTTATCTATATATCTTTTCCCATTATTTGAATGTAATAAAATTAAATTACGATATTTGTTAAGTGAAAAATTCATTCAATTTACTATGGGGTTTTTAAAGAAAAAAATTGCCCAAGGATGGGCATCCATGCATATAAAAAATGAAAATAAATGGATTAATAATCCTGTAAAAGTGCAAAATTATTGGTTTCAAAAACTTATCAGAGAATCACAACATACAAATTTCGGCAATGATTTTTCATTTGCTCAAATACAATCTATTTCCGACTTTCAAAATCAGGTGCCTGTACAAAATTATGAAAGTTTAAAGCCCTATATTGAAAAAATTAAATCCGGCCATACTAACATTCTATGGCCTAAAAAGCCGCTTTATTTTGCTAAAACCTCGGGCACTACATCGGGTACTAAATACATTCCGATTTCAAAAGAATCAATGCCTTTTCATATTGAAGGTGCAAAAAGTGCTTTACTGCATTATATTTACAGGAAAAGGAATCCGAATTTTATAAATGGAAAAATGATATTTTTACAAGGAAGCCCTGTTTTGGAAAATAACCATGGTATTATGACAGGGAGACTTTCAGGAATATCAGCTCATTTCGTACCTAAATATCTTCAGTATAACCGTATGCCTTCTTGGAAAACTAATTGCATTGAAGATTGGGAGACGAAAGTAGATAAAATTGTAGAAGAAACAATTTCTCAAAATATGACCTTAATTAGTGGTATTCCTCCTTGGTTAGTAATGTATTTTGAGAAATTAATAGTTAAATCAGGAAAATCTGTAGGTGATATATTTCCAAACTTGCAAGTACTTGTTACCGGAGGGGTCAGTTATAAACCTTATGAAGAGAAAATCTATGAATTAATTGGAAGAAAGCTTGATATCATACAAACATATCCTGCTTCTGAAGGGTTTATTGCTTTTCAAGAAGATGTAGATAGAGATGGATTATTACTGATGCTTAATCATGGGATTTTCTATGAGTTTATTCCTACCGAGGAATTAGGTAAATCCAATCCTAAAAGACTTACCTTAGAACAAGTAGAACTAGATACGGATTACGCCATTATTCTTACTACTAATGCCGGATTATGGGCTTATGAAATAGGAGACACGGTACGTTTTATTAGTAAGAATCCTTATAAAATCATAGTTACAGGTAGAACAAAACATTTTACCTCTGCTTTTGGAGAACATGTAATTTCTTTCGAGGTAGAAGAATCCATTAAAGAGACGATGGAATCGACCGGATGTATTGTTCAAGAATTTACTCTGGCTCCTCAGGTAAATCCTTTGGAAGGCCTACCATACCATGAATGGTTTATAGAATTTGAAAAACCACCGGTTTCCATTTCAGAATTTGAATTTATACTTGATAATGCTTTACGAAAAAGAAATACTTATTATAACGATCTTATTTCCGGTGCGATTTTAAGACCTTTAAAGGTTTCTATGATTAAAAAAAATGGATTCAACGATTATATGAAAGAAATAGGTAAACTAGGAGGACAAAATAAGCTTCCGCGTTTATCTAATGATAGAGCTATCGTGGATAGGCTTGAAAAATATGTTTTAAAAACATTGTAAAGTAATATATTATTTAGACCTAAATTACTTCCTTTGAAAATTTTAGTTGTTATCCCGGTATTTAATGAATCTAAACATATATTGGAGTGCTTAATTTCATTTCATAAACAAACCTATAAAAACATTAAGTGGATTTTAGTCAATGATTCTTCTACAGATAATTCCAAAGAAATTATAGAAGAATTTATCAAAGATAAGCCAGCGTTCCATCTCATTAATTTAGTAAATAAATCAGAGCATAGACCGGGAGCCAAAGTAGTAAAAACTTTTTATGAAGGATTAAATTCTCTTTCTTGGAAAGAATACGACAGTATAGTTAAATTGGATGCAGATATTATTATTCCTGATAACTATTTTGAAATTATTGTCAAAGAATTACAGAATAATCCAAATGTAGGTATTATTGGTGGTTTAGTATACATTAAAAAAGGGAATAATTGGGTTTATGAAAATATTTCTAATAAAAAACATGTTAGAGGGCCTATAAAAACTTATAGAAAAGAATGTTTCATTGACATTGGCGGTATTCGGATGACATTAGGATGGGATAATCTGGATATTTTATTAGCCCATATGCATCATTGGGAAGTGAAAGTTATTAATGATCTATGCGTAAAACATGTAAAGCCAACGGCGCATGTATATAAGTCTACTAAAGCAAAAAAGTTGGGTGAATATTTTTATAATATCGGTCTTAATAAGAGGTTAGCTTTTATATCCTGCGCAAAAGCCTCATGGAAAGATAAATCAATATACCATTTTTTTATTTCATTTAAAACTTTTCTTTCTTTTGAAAAATTAAAAAAGGAACGAGCTATAAACGATCAAGAAATAAAATTTATACAAAAATTTCGTTGGAATCAAATCATGAAAAAATTTAAGTATTGATATCTTTAAAATTTGTTGATTGTAAAATATTTAATTTTTTAAAAAATCATCAATTGAGCAAAGATTTAAAAGATCGTTTCTATAGGTGTCTAAAAAAGTATAATCCAAATTGGGTATATCTTCAGTAATAATAGAATTAAAAACGGAAGGTAAAACCTCATTGGAAGGTTTATTTTGAACAACTCCAAGGCCATGATCGGTATCTAAAACTGAAACGGTTAACTCAGGATGGTTTTTTCTTAAAAAAACGATTGTTTTCCAAACATCTCCATTCCAAATATTTTTCCAATTTTTATCTGAGGATAATTTTATTCTAGCTTCTTCTATATTTGCAGCAGGATAAGCAGCTATTTTATCAAGTGGATTGCAATCGTGTAAAATAATAACACCCTTTTCGGAGGAATATTTTAAAGCATTTAATGTATCTTTAAGCGATTGTTGATAAGTATGCAATCCATCAATAAACGTAAGATTTATAGGATTTTTTTTGAGAAGTGTATGATGATCTTCAAAAAATTGATCGCTAGTCATCTCAAAGAATTTATTTTTAAAATTATGCGGATTCTTATATAAATATCTAATTTTTTTTATAAAACTAAAATTGAAATAAGGATCTACAGCATATCTATTTTTTGCCCCTATTATATTAAAAAAGCACTTTCCTCTATTTACACCAATTTCCAAATAATTTTCAACGTCATAATTTTTAATAATGTAATTTAAAACTTGAACTCTTGTTATCATAAGGTTTTCAATATTTTTTTATTTATATATTTGTATAAGTTTTTATATCATGTAAATGTACAACATTGTAAGTATAATTGTTACCTATAATGGTGAAAAATGGATAAAAAAATGTTTGGATTCTTTACTTGCATCTAGCATACTTACAGATATTTATATAATTGATAATAATTCTACGGATAATACTTTAAATATTATTAAATCTTATCCGAATGTTTCTGTAATCAAAAGCGATTGTAATTTAGGATTTGGAAAAGCGAATAATTTTTTATTAAAAAAATTATATAAAGAAAAAAAATACTCTTATTACTTTTTAATTAATCAAGATGCTTGGGTAGATAAAAGCTGCTTACAATTATTGGTTGAATTTTCCGTAAAAAATCCAACTTATGGTATTGTAAGTCCTATACATTACACGAATAATTTCTCTGTTATTGATTTTAATTTTAAAGAATATCTAGCTAAAAGCAGAGAAATATCAGACGAAATTTATGAAACTGATTTTGTTAATGCGGCTTTTTGGTTAATAAGCAAAGATTGTATTGAAAAGGTGGGATTATTTAATCCGTATTTTATACATTACGGTGAGGATAAAAATTATTGTAATCGCGTCGTTTATTACGGAAAGAAAATAGGCATATTAAAAAATGCTAAAGCCAATCATGATAGACAGAAAACAACAGATTTCAAAAAAATTCAAAAATTGTCTATGATAAAGTTAGATAGTATATTTTTAAATCCGAATAATAATCTATGGAAAGCATATGCCAGAGCGCTGATAAACGTTTGGGGCATTCCTAAATATTATAGTAAAACATTATCTATAAAAAATTCTATCTTATTATTTAATACATTAATAGGTCACTATATAAAATTACTTTTCTCAGAAAAAATCAGAGTAAACCGAAAAGAACAAATTGAAAACGTATTTAGCATAAATTAAATGGGCATTGTAGCACGTCAAGGAATAAAATATAGTATTATCAGTTATCTTAGCTTTTTATTAGGTACATTTTCAACAATATTCATATATCCTTCTAATCCGGAATTCCTAGGTAAACTTAGATTTATACAACCATCAGCAGAAATTATATGTCCATTTGTTCTCTTTGGTCTTAGCTATGCGAATATAAAATATCATCAAAAATTAAAAACTAAAAATCAACATTTAGATTTTCTTTGGGTTTCGATCCAATTTGTTTTAATTAATTTTATTTTTATAACATTTATTTATTGGCTATTTGCACAAATATTTCCAAACATTAAAGTTTCCGATTCTTGGAATATGAAGCAATATATAATACCGGTAGCTTTATCGCTTGCATTAACCCAGCTTTTATCTAAATATATATCGAATTTAAAACGAATTACTGTACCGGGAATTTTTGAAAATTTTTTTCCAAAGCTAGGAGCTTTAACTGCTTTTATTTCTTGTGTTTATTTAGGTATATCTCAAAAAAAAGCTCTTTACTTATTTACTTCTTTTTTTACTTTAGCAATGGTAGGAATGTTTTATTACTTCATAAAACTGAATAAAGATAAAAAAAGCGGGTCATTGAGCATTCTTCGAGATAAAACCCTACGATCAAACATGTTTAATTTCTGTTTATTTTCAGTTCTTGGAAGTATCGGAAATAGACTGGCACTACAAATTGATAATTTAATGATACCTGAACTACTCGATTTTAAACAAAACGGTATCTATTCAATATTAACTTCTATTGTAGGTTTTCTTACCGTTCCTTTAATGGGAATATTTACCATTTCGGGACCTATTATAGTAGAGAAACTTGAAAATAATAAGTTGGATGAATTAAATGAATTTTATAAAAAGGTATCTAAATTTTTGTTTCTTTTCGGTACTATCTTATTAGCTTGTATCTTAGCAGGAATCGATTATTTATTTATTTTTATGAAAAATGGTAAAGAATTGGCAGATGCAAAAATTATTATTTACATTCTAGGAGCAGCCACCTTATTTGATTTGGCTACAGGTTTTAATAGTAATATAATTTCCTATTCTAAATATTTCAGATTCAATATTTATGCTATGTTATTTCTCGCCGTATTTACTATTATATCGAATATCATTTTTATCACATATTTTAAATTGGGTATTGAAGGAATAGCATTAGCCACAGCAATATCTTTGACCTTATTTAATTTAATTAAGTTAGAATTCAACTATCGAAAGTTTGGTATACATCCCTTTTCTAAAGATAATATCTATATTTTTCTAACAGGAATTATAAGTGTGATAGTTGTATATTATTTACCTGATTTCTCTAATAATCTTATTAATTTATTCACTAAACCGGGAATAATTTTAATTTTATTTTTGCTAGCTAACAGTTGGTTTCAATTTATCCCAATAAAAGAACTCCTATCAACAAATTATAAAAACTTTTTAACCGGAAAAAAATAAAACTATAATTTTTCTCAATATAATCAATTATATTTTTCATATGTGTTAAATATTTATTGATTTTAATGTATTTTTGTTAAGTAAAATATATATATGAAACTTTTCTATACTTATTTTTTACTAATATTTACAATTACAATATTTTCTCAAGATAGAAAACAAATTAAAGGTAAAGTGTATATATTAGATCAACATTATGAAACAGTTTCGGGTATTTATGTAAAAAATATTTCTACTAATTATACAATCTTAACCGATATTACCGGAAATTTTACCATTCCTGCGCAAATCGGCGATCCTATAATGTTTCAATCTTATAATATTGAAAAAAGAACTGTTTTAGTTACTCAAGAAATGTTTACCAAACTGGAAATGAAAATCCAATTAGATATTAAAGAAAAGCAATTAGAAGATATTTATATCAGTCCCTTTAAAACATATGGAAGCATTGAATTGGATGTAAAAAGAATTCCAATGATGAATAAAACCAATAAAATATTAAAGAAATTAGGAAATTTAAACCCTACGCAAAAATTGGATGGAAGTACGGATATTGATTCTGAATTAGCAAAAGTATCATCCATGAAATTTGGTATTGAAGGAATTTTAGACTTTATTTCCGGAGATGCTAAGCGAAAAGAGCGACTATCAATTTTTGAAGAACAATCCAATAACATAAAAAATATAAGAGAATATTTTGGAGATAATTACTTTGAAGAATTAGGTCTTAAAAAAAATGAGATCAATGATTTTATACTATATATCTATCTTAATCACAATTTAAAATTTTATTACGATCACAATAATTATTTTCAAATCCTATCTATTTTCGATAAAAATATTTTAATTTATAAATCCAGAAAAAATAAAACTAATACTACAATTCCAAAAGTTGGAAAACCTTATTTTCCTCAATAATTTCCTTTCATTGTTTTTTATTCTTATAGTCCATTTGGTTTATTAATTTTTAAACTTTATTTTTATACATTTAAAGACATTAATTCTGATGTATAAGAAAATAAACAAGTTCCTTTCAATTGTTTTTAAACCATCAATTATATATAAATATTTTTTTAATATTTCACCGTTATATATAAGAACAACTGGAAATATCAAATATGTCTCTGAAGATGTATATAAAATAATTGTAGAAATTCCCTTATCTTATAAAAATAGGAATTATGCAGGTACTATGTTTGGAGGTAGTATCCTATCAGCAACAGATCCCATATATATGCTACAACTTATACATATATTAGGAAGTGAATATATTATCTGGGATAAATCGGTTTCAGCTGAATATATTAAGCCGATAAATCAAAAAGCAATAGCAATATTTGAATTCCAAAGAGAAGAAATAGAACAAATTAAAGAATCTGTTAAAAAAAATAATGAAATCACTTTAAATAAGAAATTGCACATAACCAATAAACTGGGTAATGTTTTTTGTTATATGGAAAAAATAATATATATAGCAGATAAAAATTATTACAAAGAAAAAGTTAGAAATAAAAATATTACAATTCATAAAGTAAAGGACACTGTATCCATTTTATAACATATAAATTCACCAAATATCTTTTTTATTCTAACTTAAGTTTAATAATATTAGATATCAAGATATATTAATAATTGTTCTACAGAACAATAAACTAAGTTAAATCAATGCAATCCTTTAAAATCCTTTAATTTTTTTGTCAATTCTGGAACGATTTCAAATAAATCTCCAACTACTCCGTAATTAGCAGATTTGAAAAAAGGAGATTGAGGATCATTGTTAATTACAACAATAGTTTTACTTTTAGTAACTCCTGCTAAATGCTGAATAGCCCCCGATATGCCAATGGCTATATATAATTTTGGAGAAATAATTTTACCTGTTTGACCAACATGTTCAGAATGAGGCCTCCAACCTAAATCGGCAACTGGCTTTGAACATGCCGTTGCAGCACCCAATACTTTCGCTAAATCTTCAATAATTCCCCAATTTTCGGGACCTTTCATGCCTCTTCCTGCACCTACAACTAATTCAGCTTCTTTTACATCTAGTTTATCTGAGCTAACTTCTTCATTTTTAACAATATAATTAGAATCTATAGGTGTATTTAAAACAATTTTTTCTTCTATACCCGAAACAGGACTTTCTTTAGCACCTACAGAATTTACGGAAAGGGTAAGCACTATAGTTGGTTGATCCGTTTCTACAACAGCA
The DNA here is from genome assembly GCF_946479295.1 of uncultured Apibacter sp. Lineage (NCBI taxonomy): Bacteria > Pseudomonadati > Bacteroidota > Flavobacteriia > Flavobacteriales > Weeksellaceae > Apibacter > uncultured Apibacter sp. Next base: position 36,679 of record NZ_CAMLFD010000017.1, on the reverse strand, counting down.
ATTCCTTTTCCTGAAAAAACAGATCTTTTTACTCTAAAAGGAGAAGTTGAAAGAGGAGCTGAAATAGTTTGAGTTATATAAGCTGCCGATTTTTCTTTTACTATGTAAGGAGCTATAGAAACACTCTCATTAGTATGAGAAAATAATATATAATTACCATCTATTAAGTTAGAAATTACCGAAGCATAGGTTCTTGGATTAAATGACTTCAAAGACTCATCTTTAACATTTAAAACTTTAGATGCTCCATATGTAAATAATAGTTCTGAAGAATCCTCAGCATTAATAGTGATTGCTGTAACAGAATCACCTAATGAATCGGCTAAATTTTTTGCATAAGATATAACTTCATAACTAACTTTTTTAAATTTTCCTTGAGAATTCTCTATATATACGTAAATCATTTTTTAAATATCGGTTAAAAATTAGTAAATAGAAATATTTAAATAACTTTAGCTTCCTCATGAAGAAGACGAACTAATTCATCCAAGTTATCTTTATCAATTAAAACGACATTAGCTCTTGAAGCAGGTTTTTCAAATTCAATAATGGAAACCTTATTTCCGGAAAATTTAGGTTCAATTACCTGGAATGGTTTAGATTTCGCTGACATAATGCCTCTAATATTAGGAATTTTTAATTGATTTTCCGGAACGAACCCCTCCTGCCCGGCTAAAACAGCGGGTAATTCTATGGAAATTGTTTCTTTTCCATTATCTATTTCGCGAGTAACCTGAATTGTTTTTCCTTCGATTTCCAAGCCTGTAACAGCATTTACGAAAGGATAATTTAATTCAGCAGCCACTAATCCGGGAACTACTCCCCCATTATAATCTATCGATTCTTTTCCTAAAAGAATTAAGTCATATTCACCCTCTTTTGCAACAGAAGCTATTTCTTTAGCTACTAATTCACTATCCTTAGGTTCCTCATTTATACGTATGGCATTATTGGCTCCAATAGCTAATGCTTTTCGCATTACCGGTTCTACCGAAGCATCTCCTACTGATATAATAGTTATTTCTGCCCCAAGCTTTTCTTGTAAGTGCAAAGCTTTACTTAAACAATATTCATCTTGAGGATTTATTATATATTGAATTCCATTTTTATCGAATTCCTTACTATCGTTTGTAAAATTTATTTTAGATGTCGTATCCGGTACGCTACTAATGGCTACTAATATTTTCATAACGTATTTTTTCTAGCAACTAATTTACTTAAAAAAATGATCTATTCCTAACTAATTTCCTTTTTTAATTAGAATTAATTTAAAAAGATTTTAGAACTCTATTTACTAACGCTATATGGTAAAATTTATCTTTTTTCTCAAAAATTTAAATTTAAAAAAAACTAGAATATGTTAAAAGTATGGAGTAATTAAAAAAATATAATTCCCTTTTCTATATACGGATAAATTTCAATAAAAAATCATATATATAAAGAGAATTATTTAATATGATAATTTAATTGTAAAGAGTTATATTAGAACACTTATTTATTTAGAGTAAATTCTTTATACAATTTGTGAAGTAAGGCCTTTTTGTAGTAAAGCTCGGTTTATAGGTATGAGCTTTTCTAAAGAACCTTTTTTCACTTCACATTTTCCTTTATAGTGTACTAAGAATGTACATTGCTGAGCTTGTTCCAAGGTATGCTCACATATTTCTATTAAACAATCAATTACATAATCGAAAGTATTATGATCGTCATTATGCAAAACAATCACATGTGGAACAGCTTCTTCAACAACTGTATCAACACTTTCCTGTTCTTTCCATTTGGGTAGATTATTGTATATCATCTTTATATAATAAAATTGAAATCCAATTGTTTCTGTTTAATTTTTGATCAAATTTTAAGCCATATTTAGATGATTCTGCAATAATGTCATCAAAATCATGCTCAAAAATCCCACTAACTAGTAATTGTCCATTCGGAAGTAAATTTTCGGCATATTTTGACATATCTTTTAATAAAATATTTTTATTAATATTCGCTAAAATTATATCAAATGCATGATTTCCCAATAAATTAGCATCACCTAATTTTATGTCTATATCAACCCCATTTTTTTTTGAGTTTTCCAAAGCATTACCATAAGACCATTCATCAATATCAATAGCTTCGACATAATGAGCACCTCTCATTTTAGCAAAAATAGCCAATACACCAGTTCCGCTTCCCATATCCAACACCTCTTTTCCTTCAAAATTCATGGACAACATGGTATGAAGCATATTATATGTCGTTTCGTGATGACCGGTTCCAAAAGACATTTTCGGCTCTATTTTTATCGGAAAAGGAAATTCATTACGGATAGGATGAAAATCTGCATATAAATAAATCTGATTTTCAATGATTACAGGCGGAAAATTCTTTTCCCACTCTTCATTCCAATTTATATCCGGAGATAATTTTTTTTCATAAGTAATAGATACATCTGATGAAGACATGATTGGCAACTCTTTAATTAATTGTTCCTCTTCTTCTTCAACTTTTATATAGGTCAAAAATCCTGTTTCAGTTTCAACAAAACTTTCAAAGGGTAATTCTGAGAGATAGGCTAATAAAATATCTCTCCATGGTTCTAATGGGCTTATATGAAAATGGTATTCTGTGTATTTCATTTAATTTTTTAAATATGGCAAATTTAAAAAATTAAAAACAGTTTATACTTTCACAGATACTATTAATTTGAGACGATCTAAAAGCTTTCATCAAATAAAAAATTAACAAAGATCCTTTATTCATACCTTATTATTGGAAAAATATCAATGTAATAATTGAATTTAGTTAACTAAATTTATTTCATTACTTTTACGGTTATATGTATAGATTAATTAAATTATTTACCTTATTTACTTTCATGCCCATAGTTTACGGACAACAATTGGTTTTAACAGACAGTATTACTCTGGATGTTTCTGATTCATACACTTTTTATCAAGCAGATATTTTCAACTCTTTTTACTTTGTTTCACAAAAAGATAACTCCTTATTAAAATACGATAAGAATTCTAACAATAAATATATTCTGCAAAATTTTGATTCTTTAAAAAAACTTTTCATAGTAAATCCCCTATTTTTGGTTGTTCTGGATAAATTCAACAATATTCTTGATTTCTACGATGATAAGTTAATCAGTACTCAAGATAGAATATCAATTTTCTCAAATCAAATTATAAACCCCGAACTTATATATGTAAAAAATAATAGGTCCCTACTCTACTTTGATGAATTAAAATCTGAGAGTTTTATTCAATATGATTATAGAGTTCAAAAAGATATAATTTCTTCGAATGCATTACCCCATGAATTACTTGAAAATTATATAAAAAAAGATATCTATAGTTCCAAACAATCGAAATTTATACTTTTAAAATCAAAAGAGTTTTCTAATGAATCAAATAATTATAAAATAGTTAAGCAAAACAATAAACATGTGTATACTTATGACATTCCGCATCTCGATATCTACGGTTGGAATGAACAGAATTTTTATTGGATCAATAAAGATTTTCTATATTATTATGATTTTGAAAATGCCCCAATACAAATACGTTTACCGATGGTCGGGGGAAAATATTATATTTTAAATAAATATTTATTTCTATGGAAATCTAAGGTTATGTACCTTTACAAAATAGAAACAGAATAATAAATTTATTTATAATGCATATTGCCATCACCGGAAATATAGGAGCAGGAAAAACTACTTTAACCAAATTATTAGCTAATAATTATCACTGGATTGCTCAATTTGAAGATGCAGATCAAAATCCCTATTTAGATGATTTTTATTATGATATGGCTAAATGGTCTTTTAACCTTCAAATCTATTTTTTAAGTTCACGATTTAAGCAAATAAAAGAAATTCGAGAAAATAAAAAAAATATAATTCAAGACAGAACCATATACGAAGATGTGTATATTTTTGCTTCCAATCTTCATGAAATGGGACTTATGCAAACCAGAGATTATAATAATTATCTGAATCTTTTTAATTTAATGAAAGATTATATCCAACCACCGGATCTGCTTATCTATCTTCGTGCATCCGTTCCGACATTAGTTAATCAAATTCAAAAAAGAGGTAGAGAGTACGAAACGTCCATAAGCATTGAATATCTTCTACGATTGAACGAAAAATATGAAGAATGGATTTCCAATTATAAGGAAGGAAAATTATTAATCATTGATGTAGATAATATGGACTTTGTTGATAATAAGGAAGATTTAGGAATAATTATAGACAAGGTAGAGGCCAATATCCACGGTTTATTTTAAAATTATTTAATATCAAAAAAATACTAAATAACTAAATAAAAAATTATTTGGTATTTTTAAATATGAAATGAAGAGAAAAACTAGTAACAATTTTTTCATTGATGCTAGTTTGCCACTTCACTTATAAATTTAATTCTCATGATTCTTAATTCATCTTCAGAATAATCATCACCAAATTCCTCGAGTAAAACAGACATTTTATCGCTATCAGACTCCATTAAAAAATCAATTATTTCTTCTTGCTGTTCTTCATCTAATAGTTCATCAACATAATAGCCAATATTTAATTTAGTTCCCTGATAAACAATACTTTCCATTTCGCCTAGCAAATCATTTATTGTTAAATCTTTTGCCTTGGCAATATCTTCAAAGTCTAATTTCCTATCCGTACTTTGAATTATAAAAACTTTATGAGATGATTTATTAGCTACTTGTTTTATTATTAAATCATTTGGTCTTTCAATATCATTTTCTTCAACATATTTGGCTATATATTCTACAAATTCTTTTCCGAATTTTTTTGCTTTCCCCTCTCCTACTCCAAAAACGTTAGATAACTCTGAAATAGTTGTAGGATAGTGTAAGGCCATATCTTCCAAACTAGGGTCTTGAAAAACTGCAAATGGAGGAATAGCATTCTTTTTCGCTACTCTTTTTCGTATTTCTTTTAAATCATCAAATAACTTCTTATCTAATGCATTACTTACTGCGGCTATAGGCGTAGCAACTGATGTTTCCATTTCTTTTTCAAAGTCAATATCCTCTGCAATTTGAATCTCTTTAGGATTTTTTATAAAATCTTTACCGAAAGAAGATAATTTAAGAATGCCATAAGTTTCAATATCTTTTAAAAGAAAATTATTTACAATAGCTTGGCGTATAATAGATTTCCAAAAATTATCGGATTTATTTTTTCCAAATCCGAAATAATCTTCTAAGCTAAGTTTATACGATTTGGTTATGGCTGATTCTTTTCCAACGGCTACATTCACTAAATCTTTTAATTTTAATTTTTCTTTCGTTTTTTCCACGACAGAAAGCATTTGCTTCATATCATCAGATACATCTACTAAAATTTTAGGATTCATGGAATTATCATCCATTTTAGCTCCTAAACCGTTTTTTTCATCAAATTCTTCACCGAAATAATGAAGTAAATATTTACGTCTGGACATAGAGGTTTCTGCATAGCCTACCACTTCTTGCAACAATTGTAAGCCGACTTCTCTTTCTGAAACGGGTTTGGATGCAAGGAATTTTTCAAGTTTTTCAATGTCTTTATAATCATAAAATGCTAGGCAATAACCTTCACCACCATCTCTACCTGCACGCCCCGTTTCTTGATAATAACTCTCTAAACTTTTAGGAATATCATAATGAATAACAAAACGTACGTCGGGCTTATCAATACCCATTCCAAAGGCAATGGTTGCACATATCACATCTGTTTCTTCCATTAAAAATTTATCCTGATGAGCTGCTCTGGATTTGCTATCTAACCCTGCATGGTAAGGTAAAGCGTTTATGCCATTAACCTTTAATAATTCAGCCAATTCTTCAACCTTTTTCCTACTCAAACAATAAATTATACCGGATTTACCCGGATTTTCTTTAATATATTTTATAATCTGCTTTTCAGGATTGATTTTTGATCTTATTTCGTAATATAGGTTAGGCCTATTAAAAGAAGATTTGAAAATCTTAGCTCCTGTCATTCCTAAGGTTTTTTGAATATCATCTTGTACTTTAGGAGTTGCCGTAGCGGTTAAGGCAATAATAGGCGTTTTACCGATTTTTTCAATTATATATCTTAAATTTCTATATTCAGGTCTAAAATCATGTCCCCATTCTGAAATACAATGAGCTTCATCAATAGCAAAAAATGATAATTTTATAGTTTTTAAAAATTCTATATATTCTTCTTTAGTAAGAGATTCGGGCGCAACATAAAGCAATTTTGTCGTACCGGATAGTATATCATCTTTTACTTTTTTAATTTCAGTTTTATTTAATGAGGAATTAAGCACATGTGCTATTCCTTCACAAGATGAGATTCCTCTCACAGCGTCAACTTGATTTTTCATTAACGCTATTAAAGGAGAAACTACAATTGCAGTTCCTTCCAATAATAAGGCAGGTAACTGGTAACATAAGGACTTTCCTCCACCTGTAGGCATTAATACAAATACATCATTGCCGCCCAACAAATTAGTAATTACTTCTTCTTGCGGCCCCTTAAATGAATTAAAACCAAAATATTTTTTTAATAATTTAGGCAAGTCTTTTTCCAAAGATTTCATTCTTAAACTTTAGTTTTTTTTTAAATTTGCTGTTTATTAAATTAAAAATACAACAAATTTTTTAAACAAAAAAAATTATTTATTTTGGATGATCAAAAGATACTAAAAGCAGGCAAAGATACTATATTATTTGAGATAACTGAATTACAATCATTATACAGCCGTTTGGACAATAATTTTATCAAAGCAGTTCGCTATATTCTTGATTGTAAAGGTAAACTGATTTTATGCGGCGTTGGAAAAAGTGCTCATATAGCTAATAAATTAGTAGCAACTTTTAATTCAACCGGTACTCCCTCTCAATTTCTACATGCGGCTGAAGCTAAACATGGTGATTTAGGAATTATAGATAAAAATGATGTAATAATCTGCATTTCTAACAGTGGAACCTCATCTGAGATTCAGGAAATTGTCCCTTTTCTTAAAGATTATTCGTCCGTTTTAATAGCAATGACTTCGAACAAAAATTGCTTATTGGCAGAACTCGCCAACGTGGTTCTTGATACCTATGTTGAAAAAGAAGCAGATCCTAATAATCTGGCACCTACTACTTCTACTATTGTTCAACTAGCATTGGGAGATGCCTTGGCCGTTGCCCTACTTCAAGCTAAAAATTTCAAATCTTCAGATTTTGCCAAATATCATCCGGGAGGAGCTCTAGGTAAAAAACTTTTATTAAAAGTCGAACAGCTAGTAAAGCCTGATCGAAGACCGGAAATACCACAATCTGCTCATCTTAAAGAAATAATAAATTCTTTAACATATTCCTCTTATGGAATTACTGTTGTAACCGAACATAATAAAGTGAGAGGAGTTATTACTGATGGAGATGTAAGAAGAACTTTAGCCAAAGATGTAGACTATAATCAAATCATCGCTAAAGATATAATGTCGGTAAGCCCTAAAACCATTCAGAAAAATGAATTAGCCAGTCATGCTTTTGAACAGCTAAAGAACAATCAAATTGGCCAGTTAGTAGTGTTAGATGGAGAAAATTATGTCGGCATTATTGATCTGCATACCCTTTTGGATAATGGTTTTAAATAAAATTAAATAAATTAGTATCTTTATTAACTGAAAGAACTGAATGGCTAAAAAGAAAGCAAATGATAATGCAAGCATGCCGTTTCTAGCTCATGTTGGCGTATTAAGAAAACACATTTTACGTTCATTAGTAGCTATATGTTTGGGAGCATGCTTAGTCGGATATAAAATTCATTTTGTTATGGATCATATTATTTTTGGTCCGATTCATAAAGATTTTATTACCTTTAAGTTGATGAATGCGATAGGTCGGCTATTTAGTTCTTCAGATGTATTCGAAATGCCTGATGAATTTCCTATACAAGTTCGTAAAATATTCGAACAACTAAATACTGCCTTTTATGTTTCTGTGGTGGGAGGATTTATTTTAGTGTTTCCATATGTTATTTATGAAATGTGGAAATTTATTTCTCCCGGATTAAAACCTAACGAGAAGAAAAATTCGTTGCTATTTTATTTAAGCACCTATTTTCTTTTCATTATCGGTTGTTGTTTCGGATATTTTTTTGTGACTCCGCTAACCATGCATTTTGGTTATTTTTTCAATATCTCCGAAACAATTAAAGTAAATATAGATCTTTCCAGCTATATAAGAATTTTATTACAGACAGTTTTAGGTATGGGAATAATTTTCCTTCTTCCTATCATCGTTTACATTTTGACAAGCATTGGTATACTAACACCTAAATTTTTGAAAAAATACCGCAGACACGCATTGGTTGTTATCTTAATTCTTGCAGGCTTTATAACTCCGGGTGATATTCCTTCCATGCTTGTTGCTTCCTGTCCCTTATACCTATTATATGAAGCAAGCATAATAGTTTCCAGTTTAGTTTACAAAAGAAATAAATTGGATGGTTCAAAAGTAAATTCTTAGGAAATAATTATTATTTAAATTCACTTAAAATATTTTTAACTTCTTCTAAATAGTAACTACCAAATAAAATTGAGTGCACTAATAACGGATACAATTGGGTATAGGATATACGTTCTTCCCATCCTTTAGTTAATGGATAGGCCTTATCATAAGCTTCATAAAAATAGGTGGAAAATCCTCCGAATAATCGGGTCATTCCTAAATCCATCTCTCTATGTCCGTAATAAACCGCAGGATCTATTACTACGGGTTCCCCCCTGTCGGAAATTAAAAAATTTCCTCCCCATAAGTCACCATGAACTAAAGAGGGTATTTCATGAGGAAAAATATCATCTATTTTTTTATAAAAATTTTCCGCAGCCTGTACTTCTTCAGAATGTAGAGCATTCATATCAACAAGCTTTTTAATCAAGGGTTCTAAATGATATTGAGCATAAAATTTTCCCCAAGTTGAAGCTTGCGTATTTTTTTGTGGTAAACGTCCAATATAGTTATCACTATCAAACCCAAAATATGGTTGGCGGATTTTATGCATAGAAGCAAGAGATTCTCCAAAGTTTTCCCATATTTGCTTAGTGGGCTCTCCTTTCTTAATCAACTCCAGAATTAAATATTGCTCATTAGCGCTTTCTTCAACTTTAATAATTTTAGGAGTTTTCAACTTATGAGTTTCAGCAATGGTTTTCAACCCTTTAACTTCATCTTTGAACATTCCTGGAAATTCTTTGACATTATTAGTCTTCATAAAAAAATTACCTTCGTCACTCTCTAACAGAAAAGATTTATTCGTATCTCCTCCTGAAATCGGTCTATATTTTTTGATTTTTACAGGAAGATGCTTTATCATATGTTGCAAATCCATTTTTATGTGTTTTTATTAATTAATTTATTTTATATTATTGTTTAAAATAATAAATTAAATTTTCTTACTTCATAAAAATACTTACGATATTATTTTAGTTAAATTATCTTTTAAGAATCTCTTACAAATTTTTAAGATAAATAATAAAATTCTCTATACGTATATTTTATTTTGTATTTGTAATACTATCACATTCTGCAATATATACACCAATTTTTTTTTTTAAATAAAAAAAAATCATTTTTTAATTAGGTAATGGTTATTCTTACTATATTTAAATATTCTAATACCACTAATTTTTTTAATCATATAAAAAATAAATACATGAAAAACAAGATAATATTCCTTTCTTCTTTAGTTATAATGTCATTAAATCATTTCATTTCGTGTTCTGATAATAAGAATAATTCTAAAACAACAGACCCATTAGCAGCAGCGGCTTCCATGAGTTCCGAAGATATTCAAAAGGCTAAAGAAGAGGAAATAGCAAACTTACCCGAAAATATTTTTATTATCGAAGGAAATGATGCTATGCAATTCAATTTACATGAATTAAAGGCTAAAGCTGGAAAACCCATAACGTTAACTCTTAAGCACGTTGGTAAGGCAAGTATTAAAGATATGGGACATAATATTGTAATTTTAAAGCCCGGAACAAATTTAAATGAATTTGCAAGCAGAGCAGCAAACGACGTTAATGATAATTATATTCCTAAAAACGATCCTTCCATAATAGCACATACAAAGTTATTAGGAGGAGGTGAACAAGATACTATTACTTTTACTATAGATGATAAAGGTACTTACGATTTTTTATGTACCTTTCCTGCACATAGTGCAACGATGAAAGGTAAATTGATCGTAGAATAATATTCGAAATAAAAAAACAGGATACTCAATCCTGTTTTTTTATGATAGTTAAATTGTTATTTTATTTTAGGAGATTGTAAATAAAAATTTTTGGCTGTTTTTAAAATGTATTCCTCATTCGTTTCCGAATATTCAATGCTTGATTTCTGATAAGATGTTGTATCATTATAAAGTTTACGATAAATATTTGACCTAACAAAAGGATAATAGTTACTTTTCTTTACTAGTAACATTAATACCGTTAGTAAATCTTTATCGTTTTTATCAGTGGATTTATAGAAATCTATAATAAATGGAATGGATTCAATGGCATTGATATCAATCAATGCTTTTTTTAAATTTAGTCCCATTTTTTGATTCTTTACAGATGTTTCTTGTATTAGTTCCTGCACAATTTTTCTATTCTCTTTTAAAAATTTTTGTTGTCTTAAACTCCATTTTGGATAATTAGCAGTTAGAGGCAACATTCCAAAAATTTTATTTTCTAAATTAAAATTTAATGAATCAAGGATAAAATTTGAAGATTTAATTTCAGGATAAACCATTGTATAAGTAAATTTTTCTTTTACAGAGAGTTTATTGAAATCTTTTTCTGATAAATAAATTTCTTCATTTGGTGTCTCCTCTACCTCATCAAGATTGTTTTTCATTCTCGATTTTGCTATTAGCTTTTCGAGTTTAACAAGACTATAAGAAGGTTTTGAGTTTTCTGTACGATGATTATATAAGGAACTGTTTGTAAATAGAGAATCAACTGGCTTAGCATTTTCTGCTTCTTGTGCAATATTAACATTAAACATCAACAGAACAATAAGTAAATATCTTTCTTTCATAAGCGTATATGTATATAATAATTAGTTTTTTATAAGACAAAATATCAAATTCTATGATTGTAATAATCGGAATTCATTCTAAGAAAAGATCAAAAAATTTATTTCCAATATTATTTTATCTAAATAATTATTAGATGATCGAATTAATTTTAAATTTTAGGTATTTTTAGCTATTTAAAAATTTATAAACTTAAACTTTGCATATTATGTTGATAAATTAGATAAATGTGTAGGTGTAGTCACTTTATAATTTATACATAAAATCATACTACAAAACTTTAAAAATAAAATTTATATGTTAATAATAAAAATAATAATTTATAAAATTATTCGAGCAAATCATTTGCAATATAAACAATAATTTATAATAAATCCTAAGGTATTTACACTGAATTAAATAATAATTGTTATAATTTTATTATTTTTAAATAAAAAAATGGGAATAACACAATTAAATATAAATATATTATTTATATAAATTACTTTATTTATATGTCATTATTAGACACTTAACACACAAAAACAATTAAATTAACACATATAAATTCAAATATTTATTATAATAAGATATTAATTTATAAAAATAACTTTGTTCTTATACAATTTTAATATATCCTATAACTATTTATATTAAATAAAAAAGGGAAAAAGTAAATATTCCTATTACACAATTCCCCATTTATTTTTATTATTTAGTTCTTTAATTTAAATAATTCTAATTAATTTTCTCATTCATATATCTTATCAATTTAAATAGAGTATAATTGATAAATATTCTAAAATTGGAAGTATTAATGACTAATTCAATGTCGATTTAATAATATTTTGAGACCTTTCAGGGCCTACAGATACTAAATAAATATCAACACCTAAATATTCTTCGATAAATTGTAAATACTTTTTAGCGGAATCGGGTAGATTTTCGAAAGATTTAACATCTGAAATGTTTTCATTCCAACCTTCCAATTCTTTATATATTACTTCATAAGTCGATAATTCTTCAATTGTTGAAGGAAAAACTTCAGTACTATTTCCCTCAGGAGTTTGATAAGCTATACCTACTTTGATTTTTTCAAAATTGCTTAATACATCCAACTTTGTTATAACTAAATGGGTAATACCATTAATCATACAAGAATATCGCAGAGCAACCAAATCCAACCATCCACAACGGCGTGGACGTCCTGTGGATGCGCCATATTCATTTCCTATTTTACGAATAAGTTCTCCAGTTTTATTTTCCAATTCAGTAGGAAAAGCCCCATTTCCTACTCGCGTACAATAGGCTTTGGATACACCTATTAAATTTTTTAAACTAGTTGGTGGAACTCCGGCTCCAACAGTTGTTCCTCCTGTTGTCGGTGATGAAGAAGTTACATACGGATAGGTTCCGAAATCAATATCCAACATGAGAGCTTGAGCTCCTTCAAAAAGAACATTTTTTTGATCCTTTATTGCGTGATTAATATCGTATTCCGAATCTATAATTCGATTTTTAAGTCTTTTACCATAATCAACATATTTTTCATAAATATCTTCAAAGAAAAGAGGTTTTTTAGAAAAAAGTTTTTCAAATAAAACGTTTTTGACTGCAAGGTTCTCTTTAATTTTTATTTTTAAAACCTCTGGATTCAGCAAATCTATAGCTCTGATTCCTATTCTTGCTACCTTATCTTCATAACAGGGACCTATACCTCTTTTTGTTGTTCCAATCTGTGAATTTCCTGCAATTTCTTCTCTATAAGTATCTAGTAATATATGATAAGGCATAATAATATGTGCTCTACTACTTATGAATACATGATCAGTACTTAATCCTCTTTTTTCAATAGCTTCAATTTCATTAAAAAATGCTTCAGGATTAACTACAACTCCATTACCTATAATACATTTCCCTTTACATTGAAGTACTCCTGATGGCAATAGATGTAAAACAAATTTATCTTCTCCGACATATACAGTATGTCCAGCATTATTTCCTCCTTGATAACGTACGACATAATCTGATTTTTCAGCTAAGACGTCCGTAATTTTTCCTTTTCCTTCGTCGCCCCATTGTAGACCGACAACCACGTATGTTGACATATTTAGTTTAATTTTATTTAGTTAACTTAAAAAAATAATTAAAAATTTTACTCTTTTTACAAAAATAATTGAATATTAGAAACAAATAATGTTTTATAAAAAATACTGGCTTTTATTAATAATATAAAAATTTTATTTTTACTTTTTTATAGATAAAATTTTACGATCTATAATGGAAATAAATTATAATACCGAAAATATTTAAACTTTAATCTATTTAATTATTAATATTATTTTAAATTCATTTTACAGGAATATCTTTTAAAATTAGTAATAAATAATTCCAAAATTTCTGCACGGATGAAATGCTAACCTTTTCTTTAGGAGAATGTGCTCCTTTTATAGTAGGTCCGAATGAAATCATATCTAAATTAGGGTATTTTTCACCTATAATGCCACATTCCAATCCTGCATGACAAGCTTGAACTGATGGTTTTTCACCATGTTCTTTTTCATAAATTTTTTCAGCTATAGATAAAATTTCTGAAGAAGGATTAGGTTTCCAGCCGGGATATGAGCCGGATAGTTCAACTTTCATCCCAGCTAATTCGAATGCTGCTTTAACTGAAGAAGCAACCCATATTTTTGAACTCTCCACGGAAGATCGTGTTAGACATTGTATTTCTGCTTTTCCATTTTCTACTTGAACTCTAGCTATATTATTCGAAGCTTCAACCAATCCTTCTATATCCGGGCTCATTCGCAAAACTCCATTATGAACTGCTTGTAAACTAGAGATAAACTTTTTACTATCCTCATTACTCAGTCCTATAGTAGCTTTATCTATTGAGGTAAGATTACATGTCAAATTAGAGTCTATAGAATTAAATTCTAATTTTATCTTACTATAGAGGATTTCAAATCGATTTTCAAGCTGGTCTTTCTTATCTTGAGAGATTGAAAAAACTGCATGAGCTTCTCGGGGAATAGCATTTCTTAATCCTCCCCCATCAAATGAAACTAAACGGATATCCAAATCTAAGAAATCATATAAAAATCTATTTAATAATTTATTGGAATTACCCAAACCTTTATGAATTTCCATACCTGAATGACCTCCATGTAAACCGGAAAGCTTTATTTCATAAGTTAAAAAGTTTTTATCGATTTCTTTTTCTTCATATTTTGCCCGTGCAGTCACATCAATTCCTCCAGCACAACCTATATCTATTTCATCATCTTCTTCTGTATCTAAATTTAATAAAATATCACCAGTTAAAAGTCCTTCACCTAATTCAAAAGCGCCGGTCATTCCAGTTTCTTCATCAATAGTGAACAAAGCCTCAATAGCCGGATGTTCAATTTCATTTGAAGATAACACACTCATAATAGCAGCTACTCCAATTCCATTATCTGCTCCTAAAGTCGTTCCCAATGCATGAACCCAATCACCCTCATATGTCATTTTAATCCCTTGAGTTTCAAAATCAAATTCTACGTCATTGTTTTTTTGGCATACCATATCTAAGTGAGACTGTAAAACAACCTTCTTTCTATTTTCAAAACCTGGAGTTGCTGATTTCTTTATAATAACATTGCCGCATTTATCTTCAATAGTTTCAAGTTTTAATGAAGCTCCAAAATTTTTTATAAATTTTATAATTTTATCTTCTTTTTTTGATGGTCTTGGAATTTCATTTAAATCAGCAAAATGATTCCATATTCTTTCTGGTTTTAAATTTCTGATATTGTTGGTATCCATATTTTAATACACATAAATTTTAATTAACAAATTTCGTTTTTTTTATAAAAAAACACCAAAAATTTAATCTAATAATTAATGGATATGTGATTTTTGTTCTCTTAGATTCTTAAAATTAACCATAATAAAGTTTAATAAATATTACTATTTTACAAAACTTCCAATTGAGTACTATCAAAATTTATAGTCTATTATAACAAAATTTTATTTATAAAAAACATCATTTAAGTCTATGAAATATGTAAAGAGTTTAAGTATTATTAGTATTTTTGAAAAATAAAATATATAATTAAATGAATACCAGATATATCACTTTAGACAAAAATTTATTCATAAAAAATAGAAAAAAATTTGTCCAAAGAATGGCTCCAAATTCAGTTGCAATATTTAATAGCAATGACATTTATCCCATAAGTGCAGATAGTACTTTACCTTTCCAACAACAAAGAGATTTATTTTATCTATCAGGAATAGATCAAGAAGAATCTATATTAGTAATATGTCCATATGCTTACTTAGAGGAACATAGAGAAATGTTGTTTATACGTGAAACAAATGAACATATTGCTATTTGGGAAGGAGAAAAATATTCAAAAGAACAAGCAACGGAAGTATCCGGAATTAAAAATGTATACTGGCTTCAAGATTTTGAAAGAATTATGGAAATGGTGGTGGTTCAAATGGATAATATATACATTAATATTAATGAACATTATCGAGCTGAAAAAGTAGTTGAAACAAGAGAGGATCGTTTTATAAAAAAATTGCAAAATAAATATCGAGGACATTGTTATTTAAGAAGTAACCCCATATTACAACATTTACGATCTATAAAAGAACCAGAAGAGATTAACGCTATTCAACATGCTTGTGATATTACGGAAAAAGGATTTAGAAGAATACTACCATTTATTAAGCCTGGCGTTTGGGAATATGAAATTGAAGCTGAATTAATCTATGAATTTATTAAAAACCGTTCAAAAGGTTGGGCCTACACTCCTATTATCGCCTCGGGTAATAATAGTAATGTTTTACATTATATCTTAAATAATAAAGAATGTAAAGATGGAGATGTTGTTTTATTAGATGTAGGAGCTGAATATGCCAATTATTCATCGGACATGACTCGTACATTACCGGTTAACGGAAGGTTTACAGAAAGACAAAAAGAGGTTTATCAGGCGGTTTTGAATGTTAAAAACGAATCAACTAAACTTTTAATTACTGGAAACAACTGGTATAGTTATCATGAGGAAGTAGGAAATATAATGACCGAAGAGTTGTTGAAATTAAAGCTTATAACTTCCGAAGATGTAAAAAACCAAGATCCGAAATGGCCTGCCTACAAAAAATATTTTATGCATGGAAATTCACATCACTTGGGTCTAGATACTCATGATTATGGAATTTTAACTGATTCTTTCGTTCCGAATATGGTATTTACAGTAGAACCGGGTATATACATTCCTGAAGAAGGGTTTGGAATTAGAATTGAAGATAATGTAGTTATACAGCCAAGTGGAAATCCTCATAATTTAATGAGAAATATTCCAATTGAAATAGAAGAATTGGAAGATCTTATGAATTCATAATAGTTGAATTTAAATCAAACCTAAAAAACCTAAAACCTATGTTTAATTATGAAAAAATCGATCGTGTTTAGAAAATTTCAAAAGATGATGATTTTTACAACTATTATTATAAACCTCAAAAACCGGTTGTAATTGAAAAATTAACTGAAGATTGGCCTGCCTATAAAAATGGAACTTTGATTATATAAAAAAGATCGCCGGAGATAAGATTGTTCCATCATATAATAACGATCCTGTGAGTGCAGATAAGAAAGTAAACAAACCCGATGCAAGAATGAAAATGGAGGACTATATCGATATGCTTCAAAAAGGTCCTGCGAATTTAAGAATATTTTTATTTAACATTTTAAAGCAAGTTTCGACCATGCAAGACGATTTTCAATTTCCTGATCTGAGCTTACATTTATTTAAAAGTTTGCCTATGTTATTTTTTTGAGGTGCCGGATCTAATGTATTTATGTATTTTGATATTGACTTAGCAAACATTTTACATTTTCATTTCGCAGGGGAAAAGCAATGTATATTAATTAAGCCTCAAGAAACTAAATATATGTATAAAATCCCTTATGCCACTATTTGTCGATAAGATATAGATTTTGATAATCCTGATTTTGATAAATGGCCCGGATTACATTATATTACTCCTTGATAAAGCTCATTTATCTCATGGAGAAATGTTGTATATGCCTGAATGGTGGCATTATTTGCAATACCTAACTCCTAGTTTTTTTTATAAGCTTGCAATCTTTAGCTAAAAGACCAGCTAATTTCACTAGAGCACTCTTGAACATTTTTATAAAACGAAATTACGATAATTTTATGAGAAAAAGGCATGGTCAAATTTGTGTTCTTCTTCTATTTTATATAATTAAAATTATACATTTTTCATAAAAAAGCGCTTGTATAGTATGTTAATTTTATGAATAGTAAATGATTATTTTCATAAATAAGAAAAGAAAATTAGTATAATGTTGTTTTGTTATTTCTCTAAATTTTTTACTGCTTAAAACCAAGGAATAATTTCTATAATATCAATAAAATTATTATGTTTTGTAATCATTATTTATTTATTCAATGTTTTTTAATAATCAAGCTATAAATTATTAAGATATTTTTTGTTTTGAATACAATTTATTATTACATTTGAGCAAAACAATATATAATATTTGTAATATGGTAACATTGCTTTATATTGATACCTGGCCGTTTATCAAGTTTATAGGTTTTATTCTATTTTTATTAATAGCTTTTATTGGGTTTTGGTGTCTTACTTTCTTAGTATGTATTCTTCCCTACTGGTTAACTTATGGAATAGCCGAGAATAAAGGTAAAATAAATGCAAACGTTCTACCCGAAAATGTTAAGTCAAAAACACTTCCTCAACAAATGAATGTAGAGGTAGTTTATAAGAAATAAAAATATATTATAAAAAAAGCTGCTATATAGCAGCTTTTTTTTCAAAACTAATAGATTTTAAATTATTTTATTTCATTTAAAATTTTCACTGTATCATTAGCTATTTCTAATTCTTCATTAGTAGGAATAATCATTATTTTTACTTTTGAATCATTAGTTTGAATTTCTTCAACCTTATCCGGTCCGCTAAATTCAATATTCTTAGTTTCATCTAATTTTATACCTAAATATTCCAGATCTTTACAGATCATTGATCTAAGCTGAGTATCATTTTCACCAATTCCTGCGGTAAAGACGATCGCATCAACCCCATTTAAAGCGGCTATATAGGCACCTATATATTTTTTTACTCGATAGGAATATAAATCTAAACATAAAATGGCATTAGAGTCACCGTTTTTATACATTTCATCTACATCTCTTGCATCACTTCTTCCAGTAAGTCCTAACATTCCTGATTTTTTATTTAAAAGATCATCCAACTCTTCAAATTTCACACCACATTCTCTTACCATATAAAATAAAACAGAAGGATCAATATCTCCACTTCTTGTTCCCATAACTAATCCATTCAGTGGAGTAAAACCCATTGAAGTATCAATACTTTCACCTTTTTCATTTATTGCAGTTATGCTTGATCCATTACCTAAATGAATGGTTATAATTTTTGCTTCTTGATTATTTAAATGTTCTACCGCTTGTCTTCTCACATATTTATGACTAGTACCATGAGCTCCGTAAGATCTTATCTTGTAATCTGTGTAGAAATGGTTGGGAATTGCATATCTGAAGGCTTTTGGCGGCATTGTAAGATGAAAAGCTGTATCAAACACAGCTATTTGTGGTATATCAGGAAAAAATTTTTGTGCCACTTCAATTCCTAATAAATTGGCAGGATTATGTAAAGGGGCTAAAGCACTCATTTCTTTAATTTCATTTTTAACTTCTTCGGTAATTAAGACCGGAACATTAAACTTTCCTCCCCCTTGTACTATTCTATGCCCTACTCCTTTAATTTCTGATGGCCCATTTATAACTCCGAAATCATCGGCAGTTAATAATTCTACTATAAGTTTCATTCCCTCTACATGAGTGGGAAATTCTTGATGTAATTGTTTTTTATCTGAAACACCGTTTTTCAGATATTTATGAGTTATACTTCCTCCTGAAGTACCTATTCTTTCTACCAATCCTTTAGCAATTACGGAGTCAGAATCCATATTAAGTAATTGATATTTTATTGATGAACTTCCAGCATTAATGACTAATATTAACATCCTTTAATTTTTACTTTTACTTTACTGCAAAAGTATGGCTTTTAAATATTTTGAAAAAATTAAATTTATGTTCCATTAGAATAATTTAATTGTGAATTTGAAAATAAAATAATGTTAATTACTATGAACAAGATCTCTATATCTATATTAGTTATAGGGTTAATATAATTTTAAATGATCAAACTAAAATTAAGAATTATCCTAAAGGAATTTATAAATCATTTTAAAACTTTACCGAAAAAAACAATCTAAATTTATTGAGCATTTAACAATTAAAATTCGTAAATCTAATATTCAAGATTGTAAATGTTATGATCAAAGAAATATAAAAATAAAAAAGGTGTTAGCAATATCTTACCGAAATAACCTTTATATAATTCTCAATTAAATATCAGAGAAAAACTAACTAACGAAGATAAAAGTTTAGAATGTCATTATTTAAATCATTGTTTAAAAATGCAAGAATTAGTTAGCTACATATCTGATAGATATTTTAATAATGTTACAGCCAGCTTTGTAGCAATTATTGGAGATGATATTATCGGATATTTCATATTATATCCGGTTATTAATAAATCAATGGATATACTATATTAGTAAGAAAGTTAGCATTTTTATTTAATTAGATCGCCTTATAAGTTTAAAAATTTATTTCAAAAAGAGATCTTGATTTTAATCTAAGGTAAAAAATTTGTATATGCATGGAAATATCGAACTATATAAAAGAATTTTAAATAAGATTAAATAAAAAAATCCGGAAAGTTTCCGGATTCCAATTAGTGTAGTAATGAATTTATTAATATCTATATTCATCCGTCTTAAAGGGCCCTTCTACTGAAACGCCAATATATTTTGCTTGTTTTTCAGATAATATATCAAGCTCTACTCCTATTTTAGCTAAATGTAATTTTGCAACTTTTTCATCTAAATGCTTTGGCAAGGTATACACTTTATTTTCATAGTTATGAGAGTTATGCCATAATTCTATCTGAGCTAAAGTTTGATTACAAAATGAATTACTCATAACAAAACTTGGATGTCCGGTTGCACAGCCTAGATTTACTAAACGACCTTCTGCAAGAATTATTATATCTTTACCGTTAATTGTGTACTTATCTACCTGCGGTTTGATAGTTATTTTGGTAGAATCATAGTTTGCATTTAACCAGGCCATATCAATTTCATTGTCAAAATGACCAATATTACAAACTACGGTTTTATCTTTCATCATTTCAAAATGCTTTCCTTGTATTATATCGCAATTCCCCGTACAAGTTATAATAATGTCTGCTTTCGTAATGGCATTATCCATCTTTTTAACTTCATATCCATCCATAGCAGCTTGTAATGCGCATATCGGATCTATTTCAGTTACAATTACTCTGGCTCCGGCTCCTCTAAATGAAGCAGCAGAACCTTTCCCTACATCTCCATAACCAGCTACCACTACTACTTTTCCTGCAATCATTAAATCGGTAGCTCTACGCACGGCATCAACTGCTGACTCTTTACATCCATATTTATTATCGAATTTAGATTTGGTAACAGAATCATTTACATTGATAGCCGGTAATACTAATGTGCCGTTTTTCACTCTTTCATGTAATCTATGTACACCCGTTGTTGTTTCTTCTGATAATCCTTTAATTCCCGAAACTAATTCCGGATATTTATCTAATACCATATTAGTTAAATCTCCTCCATCATCTAAAATCATATTTAAAGGTTTTTTTTCATCTCCGAAGAATAAAGTTTGCTCTATGCACCAATTAAATTCTTCTTCATTCATTCCTTTCCAAGCATAGACCGATGTACCTTTTGCCGCAATAGCAGCAGCAGCATGATCTTGTGTTGAAAAAATATTACATGAGCTCCATGAAACTTCAGCTCCTAATGCCTGCAAAGTTTCAATTAGCACAGCGGTTTGAATAGTCATATGGAGACATCCTGCTATTCTTGCTCCTTTTAATGGCTGCTCCTCTTTATATTCTTTGCGAAGGGCCATTAACCCAGGCATTTCAGCTTCAGCTAATTCTATTTCCATTCGGCCCCACTTTGCCAGTGAGATATCCTTAACTTTGTATGGGATATAATCTATTTTTGTGCTCATACTAATAAAATTTATTCAAAGTTATTAATTTATATCACAACCTACAACATATATTTATCTTTAATGTTTAATTAAAATTAAAATAATTACTATAAAAAAATAAAATATCAACTTTATTCTTGTTTTTAAGAAATATTATCTATAGTAGTTTAACGGATTGATATATCATAAATTAATTACTCTGCTTATTAATTATTAATATTAGTATATTGCTAATATATCATTATTAAATCAGGTAATAGACTATTATTAAATGAATAATTGATTTATTTATAATAAAATATGTACCTTTTTAAACATACAACTATATAATTAGTTTAACAATTTTCTCATTATTCATTACATAAAACAAAATAGTATTTGGATAATTTTAATATTTTTATCTTAATTATTTTTTTATTATGAATTTTAAAAACGAAATAATTCTCCATTTAATTGAATATTCTCCTATATGGGAAAATAATCGCGAAAACCTTACATATCTATCTGAAATAATAAAAGATATAAATTACTCTGATATTATTATTTTACCTGAAATGTTTAATACTGGATTTAGTAATAATGTTTCTAAAATTGCTGAAAAAATGGATGGAAAAACGGTCCAGTGGATGATTGATATTTCTTTGGAAAATCATGTTGCTATTTGTGGAAGCGTAGCTATTAGCGAATATGATGAACATTACAACCGTTTCATATTCATAGCTGATGGAAAAATTGTAGCTACTTATGATAAGCGTCATTTATTTTCTTTTAGCGGAGAAAATATTTTTTACAAACCAGGGAATAGTAAGGTTACATTTATATATCTAGGATGGAAAATTTGTCCAATGATTTGTTATGATTTACGTTTCCCTGTTTGGAACCGAAATACAGAAAATTACGATTTGCTATTAAATGTAGCTAATTGGCCTAAAAAACGAATTGAAGCTTGGGATACCTTACTAAAAGCACGTTCAATTGAAAATTTATGTTATGTTTGTGGAGTTAATAGACTAGGAACTGATGGAAATGGACTTTCCTATCTAGGACATTCCTCAATTTTCACACCCGAGGGAAAACTCTTGAAAGTCAATAAAGTTAATAATTTTATCTATAAACAGATAATTTCTCAAGAAGAAATAAAAAGATGCAGAAACATTTATCATTTTCTTGAAGATCAAGGCCATTTCCAGTTTTTATAAAACCATTTGTTATTTTAACTATAATATAGTGATAAGATTAACTTTCTATTTATAAGATAAATGATTAGATTATATATCTTGTCTCTTACACTTATACTTTTTTATCTTAACATTTATTTAAATATTGTTTTAATATAATTAAAATCAAAATAAACATATTGTGTTAAATCTTTAACTCAGAAACAGTTAAAACACACCTTGTTTTTTACAATTTTCAAAATCAAATAAAGTTGAAAGATATTATCTTAAAATTGAAATATGAAATTAGCAAGATTGATATTATAAGTTTACGTAACTGAAAAATACATTTGTAAAATTAAATCAATAAATATAATACTATGACTAAAGAATTAATTACAGTAAAGGAATTAGAGGAAATTAAACTTGCGGGTATTACTTGTAAAGGTGAATTAGGAAATTGTGATTCATATTATGAAAAACTACTTAATTGGGCTAAAGAAAATAACCTCACTCAATCACCTAACTTCAAACTGATTACAATTTATCATGATAATGTCCAAATGACTGCCCCCTCGGAAGTAAGATGGAGCGTTTGCACTCCAATTGATAATAATTATGATCCACAAGGATATATCAAAACACTTTTCATCCAAAAAGGGAAATATGCTGTAGGTCATTTTGAAATTACTGAAGATTTATTTCAACAATCCTGGAATAAAGTTGTGGATTGGATCCGTGATAATAATTATGAATTCGGAACTCAAGAATCTTTTGAAGTTTATTATAATGATAATAAAACACATCCAGAAAAAAAATTCATTGTAGATTTAGTCATACCAATTAAGTAAGGTATATAAAATAATTTAATTAAGAAATGAATAATCCGGAAGTTTACCTATATACAACTAAATACCTATTTATTTTTTATGTAGTTAACTTCCGGGTTATATAAATTCAATTTATTCTTTATCCTCAAAGTTATTTTATATAAAATAAAGCTTTTTAAAATAAATTTAAAAAATGTCTAAACCTTTTAGTTTGAAAATAGATTGATAAGACGAAAAAGGATAACTAATTTATATAAACCTAATTATTTTTCTGAATTTAAACCAAAAAAAGAAAAACGTACATTTCCATATTTTCTTGTTTCTAGAAAATTAGGATGTTCGGATAAATCTTTTCTTGTATTATGCTCTAAAATAAACTCTCCGTTTTTTGATAAAAAATTATGATTTAAAACACAATGAATTAAATTTTCATATTCTTTATCCTCCATATCGAAAGGTGGATCTGCAAAAATTATATCATAACTTTTATAACTTTCTTTTTCAATGAAATTGAAAACATTTTGTTTGATAATATGTATCTCGTTTATTCCTAGTAATTTATTTGTATCTTGAATAAATTTAACGTGTTTTCCATTTAATTCAACTGAAGTAATATCTTTACAACCACGCGAAGCAAATTCATAATCTATAGATCCAATTCCGGCAAATAAATCTAATACCGATATTTCCGATATATTATACCGGTTAGTAATAATACTAAATAATGCTTCCTTGGCAAAATCAGTAGTGGGCCTAACCTCAAAATTTTTAGGTGCAGTTATTTTTTTCCCTTTATATTTTCCTGCTATTATTCGTATCATATATCTAAAATTGTATAATTTTCTCTCTCAAACTCATTTTCTTCACCAGGAATAACTTTTTGGAAAAGTTTATCAATATTTTTTATTGCTTTTAACCTATGAGGTTTATTATAATAATATAAATGATATGTGGATAGTTCTTTGAATAAAGTTTTTGAAATTACTTTCAAAAAATATTCGATATCTTCTTCAATTTTATAGGGATATATATTATATAAAATTAATTTCTCTTCTTCTACTACTGATATCTCAAAATAATTATCATAAATATATAAAAAAAAACCATTTTTATGCTGGTCATTTTTTATTTTAGATAAAAATTTAAATCCCGTATGAGATATTCTGATTTTATCAGAATATCCTGTAAAAATTTCTTCAATTATTTCCGGGTAATAAAAAACCAACACTAAATTAAAATTGGGAATTAAATTAAAACGTAATCCCATGTTTTCAAATTGAGGTACATTAAGATTTAAAAACTTTTCAGCAGTTTTTTCATCAAAAAATTCAGCCGGGATAAGTGTAAACTTATCATTTAAAATAGTTATATCTAAAAAATTACATTCTTTATTAAAAAAACTATTTTTTTTAAGTTTATTAGTAATTATTTCCTTATCTGCTGGTGTTAGTAAGCTTTCATAATGAATAATTTTTTTTTCATTATTTTCAATATACGAAGCTTTATTATCTTCAAATAAAAAATTTATTGTGGTAGATAAAGCATAATTAATGATATGTAATCCTTTACTTTTTTTCAAAGCTTGATTATTATAAAAGACAAATATAAATCATATCATTATCATACACAATTTTAAATATGAACCAATATTTCTTTCTAACTATTTAATATATTGAATAGTATCTATTTAATATTCTATATTTTTGTATATAATTTAGTTTAAAACTATTTTTATAACTATTATTTAATTTTGTTAATCAATAATTTATTCATTGAGGTTATCTTTAAAAAGCCATACAATTGCTTTTATATATAAGTAATTTTATTTTGCTTTGCAAAATGAGGTTTTTAATTTGATAATTCACAGATTTATTGTTATTTAAAAGTATTTTTGATTTTATCCTTAGTGTTAAAAATTTCCTTTTTTTAAATACTTTTTGTAAATTTGCCGGCTTATAAATTTGAATATAAATGAACGTTACACAAAACAAAATAGATGATTTAAATACTATTGTTAAAATCACCATTAAGCCAGAAGACTATAAACCAAATGTTGAAAAGTCACTTAATGATTATCGTAAAAAGCTTAATATGCCTGGCTTCAGAAAAGGAAAAGCACCTATGAGTATTGTAAAAAAACAATATGAAGGTGCAGTAACTTTTGAAGAAATCAACAAAGTTTTAAATGATGCTTTAAGTAACTTCATTTCAGAAAATAAATTATCTATATTAGGGCAACCTTTACCTAAAACGAATAATGATTTTGATGCAAATGCAAAAGAAATGACTTTTGAATTTGAATTAGGCTTAGCACCTGAATTTAAAGTTGATCTTTCGAAAGCTAAAATACCTTATTATAAAATTGAGGCTACAAACAAAGAGATTGATGATACAGTAGCCAGAATTCAAACCCAATTCGGCGAGATTAAAGATGCGGATCAAATAGAAGAAGGTGGTAATTTTGTTGGAGAAGTTAATGAAATTGATATGGAAGGGAATATTGTTGAAGGAGGAAAAAATACTACTTTTACTTTTTTAGTTGACGATTTAAAAAATAAAGAAGATTTTTTAGGTAAAAAAATTGGTGATATCGTAAAAATAAATGCTCAAGATTTATTTAATGATGTTCATCAACTTCAACATTTCTTAGGATTATCACATGAAGAAGCTCACCAATTTAATGCTGAATTAAAAATAACCATTGAAAAAACATCTATAAAAACTAAGGCCGAATTAAATCAAGATATTTTCGATAAAGTTTATGGTAAAGATAAAGTAACTAGTGAAGAAGAGTTACGGTCAAAAATTAAAGAAGAAATCGAAAACTACTATAAGAAAGAATCAGATACTAAATTTATGAATGATTCTGTAGAGTGGTTGCTGGATAACATTAAGTTTGATTTACCTTCAGAATTTTTGACAAAATTCATTAAAAGCAAAGCTAAAGAACCGATTAGTGATGAAAAAGCCACTACTGAATATGAAAAATCTGCTAAAGCTTTGCGTTATCAATTAATTGAAGGCCAAATTTTATCTGATAATAATGTGAGCGTGCAATATAATGATTTAGTAGAATTCACAAAAAATCAAATGAAACAACAATTTGCAATGTATGGTTACGTAGATATTCCTGACACTGAATTAGACAAATACGTTGCCAATGCTATGAAGAATGAAGAACATGTACGCCAGTCATCCGGAAACTTATTACAACAAGAATTATTTAAAATTTTCGATACTAAAATTCAGAAAAAAGAAAAGACTTTAACATTAGAAAAATTTGATGAAATATTAAAAAAAGAATCTGAAGAAAAAAAGGATAAATAATAAATTATTTATTTTTATCAATAAAATATTAAAAAACAGGCTATTAAAAAATAGTCTGTTTTTTTTATATAAAATATAATCTCTATTAAAATATTTATATGTATATTGCAAAGCAAAAAGTCATCTTTAGTGCAAAAGATGACTTTTTCTAATAAATACTCAATCAATTATGATCTTTCAATTAAGAAATTGAGTTACTAGTACATTAATTAATAATTCTTCTAAGCTTTTAGTGTTAAAGTGTGTGTGTTTTTAAGCCTTAGTGTTAATTAATAATTATTATTCTTTTTAAAGTAGTTTTTAATGTTAATGAATTTTAAGCTTTCTTATTAAATTAATAATTAATATTTTTTTGAGTTTTATTTTCAATATTTATTTTCGTTTTTAGATCCTTTATTTTAATTAGCCTCATTTATTTGAATGCAAATTTATAGATTTTTTTCTAACAACCAAAAACGATATTATTTATTTCTATAATCATAGATAAAAAACAATATTCCAAACTGTTTACAAAAAAAATATTTACCTGATATTAAATATGATACAAATCAATATGAGATATATATTGACAAATGTTAAATTTTTTATAAAATTATATTGACAAATTTTAACTTTAAATACATATCTAAAAACTGTAAATAATAGATTTTTTTTGATATATTATCAAGAAATATAGCCAAATTATAAAAGTTCACTCCTCTTTATTTTTATTAAATGAATCCAATATCAATTTCTGCCTAAGATTGAGTAATCTTTTCATATTATGGAAAACTCTTCCTGTAAGACTCCTTACCCATCCTTTCTTTTTTAAAGATGGTAATATTTGCTCAAGCGTATCAAAGCTTTTATGCATTTTTTGAATTTCTATTTTACTAAGTTTATCATCATCTACAATTGAAATAATTTCTTCCTCAAGTTTTATTCTTAGTAGCTTTAATTTTTGCTTAACTTTTATAATTTCTTCAGTATTGAAATAATCATCATATTCATCAAACTTTTCACAGAATTTATCAATCTGCTCCTGTTCATCTACTAATAGTCCCAAGGGAGAAGCTAAAGATATCTCATTCCATATTATGTCAAGCCATTGCTCTATTTTAGAATATACATCATTTATATTATCTAAAATAAAATTTTCATACATTGAAAATTTACCAGGTACAGATTCTCCAGATATATTAAATTTTTCATTATTATTTTTCTCGATAAAATGATTTTCATCTTTAAATATTATAAAATATTTGGGTTCTATTAAATATAGAAGTTTTATCGAATTTTGATTTATATCAACTTTAAAGTCAATATATTCAAATTTATCGTTCTGTTTAAATATTTCAATAATATTCTCTAAAAATTCTTTTTGTATCATATTCTAAAGCAGTTAGATAAATAATTAGTTCGTAAATATAAATATTTAATCTTGAAAATTATCAATATAAAACTTTTTTTTTAATTTTGTACTATTAATAATCATACATATTTTTTTATATATTCATCATTATAATTTAATTATTATGGAAAATAAGCATAAAACCACTATTGATAGATTAATAGATTTTATGGATTATAAAAACCTTAATGATAATAAGCTAACTAAATTAGCTAACTTATCAGTCGGATTAATTGGAAGAGCAAGAAGAAATAAATCTGGCTTACATACCGACACTATTGAAAAAATATTACATACTTTTCCCGAATTAAATCCTACTTGGCTATTAACCGGAAATGGTTCTATGCTTTTATCTACAGAGGATAATGTTATCCCCAAAAGTATACCACTAATTAAAAATTCTGATACTTTTATAGATGAAATATTTACCACTCAGAAAGATATTATATATATGCTAAAGAAAAAATATTTTAAAATTGAGGGTTCTTAAATAAATATTGCGACTTCATTGTATGGCTTCAATAATTGCATAAACGGGAAAATGATCGCTATATCCTCCCAAATATCTACTTCCTGAATAGGTTCGCCAAGGAGTGCCTAATTTTCCCCTATCTTTATTTTGTAGAACTGGAATATTGAATATTTTGGATTGATTAAATCGCAATGAATTATTTTCATCATAAAAAGTTTTAGAAAAAATAATTTGATCAAATAGCATTCCTTTTCCTTCATGGAAAGTACTGTATTGATTATTCCTATATAATTCTTCAAAAGGATTATATAGTTCTCTTGTTTTTAATTCTTGGATTGTTTTTTTACACCAAAGCTCTTGATACAAATAGTTAGTGACAGGATTCTCATTAAAATCTCCCAAAATCACTATATTAGCTTTCTCATCTTTGTCAAAAACTTCATTTATCTTTTTTCTTAATGCATGTAGTATGTAAATTCTCTTTGATAAATTTATATTATTCTCTCTTTGAGATGGTAAATGCAAAACAAAAAAATGAATTGGATTGCTTTCAAGATTACCTTTCGCATAAGTAATATCTCTAGTAAAATCTCTGCTTCCATCACTATTAAAAATTGGAATACGAATAAATTCTGAGTCATGAACCGTAAAAAATTCCTTATCATAAAAAAAAGCAGTATCAATTCCTCTTTCATCTAAAGAATCTTTATGTATATATCCATAATTTGCTTTAAATGGAAATTCTTCAAGCAAATCATCTATAACATTTTTATTTTCAATCTCACATAATCCAAAAAATGTTGGTAGTTTCTGAGTTTCTTCTTTTCCTATATTACTAATAACTTTTGCAATCTTTGCTAATTTATTTTTATATCTTGAAAAGCTCCAAGTTCTATGTCCCTGAAATGGTAATTTAAGTATAGATGAATTTCTATTATTTCGCGATTGATACAGATTTTCTACATTATAAAATGCAATAGTGTGATGCATATATATTATTTATAAAACTAAATTATTAAAATTATAAGTAAAAGAGTGAAATTTTATAATCAGTTATTATTTTTTTAAGCCCAAATAAATTACAACATTTATACCTATGTTTTTATTATTTAAAATAAAGTTTTTTAAATTTAAAATTATATAATTCACATATTGTAATAAAAAGTAAATTTTAATTATTATTCCTTAAATATATAAAGATCAAAAACTAAAAAACATTAACAAATTATAACGCTAAAGTAAGTTTAATTGCATGTATATACATTAGATAATATTAATATTAACAATTTATAATTTAAAAGAATGAAACCCAAAATTTCTGAGCAAGAAAACTTTTTAAATGAGATTGTTCTAATAATTTTGATAATTCAAAGGGTATATAAATTTGAAAATCGTTTTTCTCATCTTCTAGTTGATCTAATAAAGCCGAAAAACTTATATTCGAAATTAATTTTTCCCCGAGAAATGCAGAAACCAATAAAGCTATTTTATTAACAATATAGGTTGAATTAAATAATGATATATGTGAAATATCAGATATTAAGGAATAATATTCTTTTAAACGATCATTAAGGATATATTTTAAAAATTTGGTACAGGCATTTTGCATTTTACTATTCATTTTATCTAAAAATAGATTTGAAACACTAAATAATATATGCATATTCCCTATACCCTTTAAAATGGATTCAAATTTTTTATTTTCTCCTTTTTCTACAATCAATTCTAATATACTAGCAATCGTTGTTTGAAATGCTTGGGAAACTTTAGAGTTTTCTTCTTTTAAAATTTTAGATGTGTTTTTTACAATTTCAGGAGTTATAAATTCTGAAATAGAATTAAATAAATATTCCATAAATAATCTTTAGCGTTAATGTTTTATATATAATTTCAAAAAATATACCATTTGCGCTATAATATAAAATAAATTTATTTTTTATAATAAAATATTACAATTATTTTTTATGAACAAAAAATCCCTTAATTAAAAGGGATTTTTTGTTTATAAAATTTTTATTTAACTGTTGATCCGTTATCTATTTTGTCATCATCGGGCGTTATAAAAGAAAATTTTCCATCTTTTCTTTGGGTTAAGAGTAACATACCTTGACTTTCAATACCTCGAATTTTTCTTGGGGCAAGATTAAGAAGTACGGTTACTTGTTTACCTACTAATTCTTCGGGAGAAAAACTTTCCGCAATGCCTGAGACTATAGTTCGTATGTCTACTCCGGTATCCACTTTGAATTGTAATAACTTATCCGCTTTTTCAACTTTTTTAGCTTCTAAAATTGTACCGATTCTTAAATCAATTTTTTCAAATTCATCAAAATTGATACTCTCTTTCGGCGCTTCATAATTATTATTTATATTTTCATTCTGTTTTTTAGAATTTTCAAGTTTCTCTATTTGATAATCAATTTCCTTATCATCAATTTTGTCAAATAGTAATGGAATAAGATTTATTTTAGATCCTGAAGGTAATAATATTTTATTTGCTTCCAGTTCTTTCCAAGAATTATATGTTAAATTTAAACCTTCCATAATTTTTTTTGAAGTAAAAGGAAGGAATGGCTCTGATAATTCTCCAAGATAAGCTGCTATTTGAGCTGATACGTATAAAGTTTCTTTTACTTTTTCGGGATCTTCTTTTACTTTTTTCCAAGGTTCTTGTTCTTGTAAAAATTTATTACCTAAACGTGCTAAATTCATTAAAGAACTTAAACCGTTTCTAAATTCATATTTTGATAAATAAAGAGATATTTCAGCTGATATCTTAGATAAGCTATCCAATTCATGAGAATGAAAATTTTCACTTACTTCAGGAATTATTCCTTCATAATACTTATTAATTAGTACGGAAACTCTATTAATAAAATTGCCGAATATGCCTACTAACTCTGAATTATTTTTAGTTTGAAAGTCTTTCCATGTAAAATTATTATCTTTAGACTCAGGTGCATTAGCTAATAAAGTATAGCGCAATGAATCTTGCTTCCCGGGAAAATCATGAAGATATTCATGTGCCCAAACAGCCCAATTTCTTGAAGTTGAAATTTTTTCATTTTCTAAATTTAAAAATTCGTTTGCAGGAACATTATCGGGTAATATATAATCACCATGAGCTTTTAACATAGCAGGAAAAATTATACAATGAAAAACTATATTATCCTTTGCAATAAAGTGAACAAGCTTAGTTGAACTATCTTGCCAATAAGGTTTCCAGTCTTTTCCTTCTCGTTCTGCCCATTCTTTTGTAGATGAAATATATCCGATAGGAGCATCAAACCATACATATAAAACTTTACCTTTTTCATCTTTTAAAGGAACCGGAACCCCCCAATCTAAATCGCGTGTCATAGCTCGAGGTTTTAACCCCTCCTCTAACCAAGATTTAACCTGACCATAAACGTTAGGTTTCCAATCCTTTTTATGTCCCTTTAAAATCCATTCTGAAATAAAATCTTGATATTCATTAAGGGATAAGTACCAATGCTTTGTCTTTTTTAAAATTGGCTTTTCGCCGCTTAACATAGAATGTGGATTAATTAATTCATCAGGACTTAAAGTGGTTCCACATTTTTCGCATTGGTCTCCATAGGCATTATTATTACCACACTTTGGACATATACCTACAATATAACGATCTGCTAAGAATTCTTTTGCTTTTTCATCAAAATATTGTTCAGTTTCTTTCTCAATGAATTTTCCATCATGATATAATTTTAAAAAAAAGTCTTGCGCTGTTTTTATATGAATAGGAGCTGTTGTTCTAGAATAATTGTCATAAGATATTCCTAATTCAATAAATGTTTGTTTCATTAATTCATGATACCTATCCACAACACCCTGTGGGGTAATTCCTTCTTTTTTTGCTCTTATAGTTATCGGAATTCCATGTTCATCTGAACCACCTATTAATAGTACATCATGCTTATTTCTTCGTAAAAATCGGGCATATACGTCTGCAGGTATATATACTCCTGCTAAATGACCGATATGTAAAGGTCCATTTGCATAAGGTAGTGCTGTAGTTATAGTATATCTACTCATTTATAATTTATTTTTTTAAACAACTGCTTTATGTAGCAATATTTAACAAAGGTACAAAGTAAGTATATATGAAAAAAGAATTACATTATTTTTATATTTTGTTGAAACAAATTATCTAAAGTTATTAATATTAGTTAGGAGGTGATAAGTAAATAAATGGGACATAGGGTATATTTCTTAAAACCATATAAACAAGAATAATTAAAATACCAATTATACCCAATTTATTTGAAAACATAAAATCTAAAACAAATTTTTTCCCTCGAAAAATATATACTTCAATGTTAACATAAAATAAATATAAAAAAAAAGGTATTAAATAAATAAAAAAATTATACCGTAATGCTAATAAAAAGTTGCCATGAAGTAAATTATGTAAAGCTCTTTGTCCACCACATCCAGCACAATTTAAGCCAGTAACTAATTTAAAAAAACAAGGTAGTCCATAATTTGATTTACCCGGATCATAATAATAATAATAGATACAAACAAGTGCAATTAGCAACAGCGTTAAAAATAAAATTAAATATTTATTAATTAGAATTTTAGTAAACACAATTTTATAAAATTTTTATAAAATATTTAGTTAAACATACTAATTTTAATAACATCTTGTACCAGCCATTATCTTTATTTACCTTTTATAAGATATGAAATAGTTAATCCTACAGTAAGTCCAAATAATCCTAAACTAAAATTGGAAAAATTTTTAGCCATTTTAGATTTAGATAAAGCACTAGAGTAATTTCCTTGTACATATTCTTTAGATACTTGATTGGCAAAATAAATGGCTACACCACCAAGAATCAATCCTAACGGGTTGCAGACAAAAAAATTAAGGACTGTTGTTATGATAGCTAATGTCATATGATTTTTGGGTGGTTCATTGTTTTGTTGTACATCATTTTTTTCATTAGCATAACCTGAATTTTCGTAGATTTTGTTAGTTTGTTCTTCCATAAAATTTATTTTATTATTAATAATTTATATAAATTTAACATTTTATTACACTTTAAATAATTTAAGTAAATTATTTATATTTAAATTAAAATTGTAAAGAATCGCTTATTAATAACATTATCTTTACTGTGGCAAAAGTAAAATAAATATTATTTATAAACAAACATTAAAGCTTTATTAAACTTTTATTAAAATTTTATTTTAGATAAAAAATTAAACATCAAATTAACTCCAATTTAATTTATCCTATTTTCTACCACTCTTTCATCTAAGTAGATTTTTCATATTCACCATTATTATTCATACGAAACAATAAATATCTTTTTATTGTCTTCTTATATATTTAGATATTTGCAAAAAATAAATTAATGATATCTTTAGAAACTAAAACATTTTGTAATTGTTTAATGAATGCTTCCGGGGTTCAATGTATGAGTTTAGAAGAATTATCAATATGAAAAATTCATAATCAGAAGCATTGATAACTAAAAGTTGTTCAATATCTCCTTGAGAAGGTAACTCAACTCTAAGATATGTAGATTTATAAACAGAAAGTATAAATTTTCTATGGGATTGCCCAACCTTGACTTTGAGTTTTACCTTGATTATGCACTAAAAGAACATAAATCCGGAAATGATAATTTATTTTTTTCAGTAACAGTTCTCACTTTAGAAGATAATATTGAAATGTTAATAACAGCACTGTTAAAAATAAAATTTATCAATTAGAATTTTAGTAAACACAATTCTATAAAATATTTATAAAATACTTCGTTAAACATACTAATTTTTAATAATATTAAGCACCGATATACCATAAAAAGACAATTAAATATACCATAAACAGACAATAACATAATAAAATTAATACTGCTAATCCTAAATTAATACTTAAATTAATATACGTTAAAATTTTAGCTTTATTAGATTTAGATAAAGCTCTAGAGTAATTTCCATGTACATATTCTCTAAATACTTGATTGCCGAAATTAATGGCAATACCACCAACAATGAATCCTACCGGGTTGAAGCAAAAAAAACTAAGAATTGTGGTTATGATAGCTAATGTCTTATAATCTTTGGGTAGTACATTGTTTTGTTGTACATCATTTTTTTCATTAGTATAACCTGAATTTTCGTATATTTGGTTAGTTTGTTCTTCCATAAAATTTATTTGATTATTAATTACTTATATAAATTTAACATTTTATCACACTTTAAATAATTTAAGTAAATTATATTAAATCTATAAAGCAATCGCTTATTCATAACATTATCTTTACTGTAACAAAAGCATTGCAAATATAATATTATGTTTAATCAAATATTATATTTTATTTTAGAAAAAAAATTAAACTTCAAATTAACTCTCATTTAATTTATCCTATTTCCCGCGACTCTTTCATCTAAGTAGATTTTTCATATTCATCATTATTTTTCTAAACGATAAATATCTTTTTATTATCATCTGGATATTTGCAAAAAAGAAATTAATGATATCATTTCCAATAAAACATTTTAGTAATTGTTTGATGAATTCTTCCGGAGTTGAATGTATGACTTTAAAAGAATTATTAAATATGAAAAATTCCTAATCTGAAGCATTGATAACTAAAAGTTGTACAATATCTCCTCGAGAAGGTAACTCATCTCCAAGATATGTAGATTTATAAACAGGATGTATAAATTTTCTATGGAATTGCTCAACCTTGACTTTGAGTTTTATCTTGATTATGTACTAAAAGAACATAAATCCGAAAATGATAATTTATTTTTTTTCAGTAACAGTTCTTACTTTAGAAGATAATATTGAAATACTAATATCAGCACTGTTAAAAATAAAATTAAATATTTATTAATTAGAATTTTAGTAAACACAATTTTATAAAATATTTATAAAATACTCCTTTAAACATACTAATTTTTAATAACATTAATCAAGGAACCAGAAACCATGCGAACTATAAAGCGGAGTTGATAAAATTTTAATAATTATTACTACTATATAAATAATATAACATACTAAAAATAATGCAACTATTCCTATATTAATATAGGTTAAAATTTTAGCTTTATTAGATTTAGATAAAGCACTAGAGTAATTTCCTTGTACATATTCTCTAAATACTTGATTGCCGAAATTAATGGCAATACCACCAACAATCAATCCTACCGGGTTGCAGCAAAAAAAACTAAGAATTGTAGTTATGATAGCTAATGTCATATAATCTTTGGGTAGTACATTATTTTGTTTTACATCGTTTTTTTCATTAGTATAACCTAAATTTTCATAGATTTGGTTAGTTTCATGTTCTGCCATAAAATTTATTTGATTAATAATTATTTATATAAATTTAACATTTTATTACACTTTAAATAATTTAAATTAAAAATATAAAGAATCGCTTTATTCATAATATTATCTTTACTGTGACAAAAGTATCGCAAATATTCTTGTTTAAGAAAATA
Organism: uncultured Apibacter sp.; assembly: GCF_946479295.1. Classification (NCBI taxonomy): domain Bacteria; kingdom Pseudomonadati; phylum Bacteroidota; class Flavobacteriia; order Flavobacteriales; family Weeksellaceae; genus Apibacter; species uncultured Apibacter sp. The sequence goes on along the minus strand of NZ_CAMLFD010000017.1, from coordinate 784 downwards.
TTATATTTTAATTAAAAATTTATTTTAGAGAAAAAATTAAATGTCAAATTAACTCCAATTTAATTTATCCTATTTTCAACTTTTCTTTAACATAAGTTGATTTATTACATTCATCATTTTTTTTCATACTAAACAATAATTACCTTTTTATTGTCATCTTATATATTTAGATATTTGCAAAATAAATTAATGATATCTTTAGAAACTAAAAAATTTAGTTATTGTTTATTGAATTCTTCCGGGATTGAATGTATGATTTTAAAAGAATTATTAAATAAGAAAAATTTCTAATCAGGAATATGGATAGCTAAAAGATATATAATATCTCTGAAGGTAACTCAACTCCAAGATATGTAGATCTACAACTAGAAAGTATAAATTCTATGGATTGTCAAATCTTGGCTTTGAGTTTTACCTTGATTATGTACTAAAAGAACATAAATACGGAAATGATAATTTGCTTTTTTCAGTAGCAAGTCTTACTTTATAAGATAATATTGAAATGCTAATAGTAGCACTGTTAAAAATAAAATTAAATATTTATTAATCAGAATTTTTGTAAACACAATTCTATAAAATATTTCGTTAAACATACTAATTTTTAATAGCATTTATACCAGCTATTACCTCCTATTCAAACCTTCAATAATTAATACTACTATATAAATAATATAAATTATTGTAAATAATGCAGTTATCCCTATATTAATATAGGTTAAAACTTTAGCAGTATTAGATTTAGATAAAGCACTAGAGTAATTTCCTTGTACATATTCTCTTGATA
>NZ_CAMLFD010000016.1:0-55233 GCF_946479295.1 uncultured Apibacter sp. | reverse complement strand
TTAAAATATATGATTTATAAAAGTTGAGTAAATAATTAGAGTATTTCGGAATAAGAGGTTAGGCTGACTTTAAATAGAAAAAAAAATAAAAAATAGTGTATTTTAAGTTTAATTATCGTTATTGTTTATTAAAAGGGATAATAAATATGATAAAATGAGGAGTTGAATAAAATATTTTTTGGTAATCAGTTTTTATAGCTAAAAAAAATTAGTATTGTGTGGAATTATATATTTATCATAAATATAATTTTTAATAGAAACTTACTAGGATGAATCAAATTAGATAACACCTTTACGTCAAGAAAATGTACTATTGATAGAAAGATCTGACTCTTTTAAAATAGAACAATAAATTAAAAAAAACAATAAAAATATTTATTCTTACTGTTGATCTAATAGAAACTATTTATGTATGGTTAAAAAAGTAATAATTATAATAAAATCTAAATATAAATAAATAGATAGAAATTTAATTGGTAAGTTAATTTATATTAAATACGCAATATTTATTTTATATTATCTTTAAAAAATTTACTAAAAGTATAGGTATAAACTAGGGGGGAAGGGAGCAGTAAAAAAGAGTACAATAAATTCAGTTGTAATAGCAAACATCATACCAGATACCCTTATATATATATTAACCCAATTTGGTTGTTGATAGGAAAGGTGGAAAAGGTAAAAATAATATTGAACAAAAATATAAAGAAAAGTTATCTCTTGCTGTATTAGTTGATAATATGCAAATACAAAAAAATTAAGAGCCGATGAAACCAAAATAAATAGGTTAGAGGAAATTATCGTACTTGAAACTGAAATTTGATTAATAAAAAGAAATGAAAAAATGATAAATAAAAATTAAAAAAACTTTATTTTTTTTATGTTAAAATATGATTTAATGTTTGTTTTCTTAATTACAATTTGACACTATACTTTTATAATGGAAAAATAACTGAATTTAATGTTATATTTCTCAAGATAAGATTTATTAGATAAAAAATAATAAAAAAATATTGATTTATTTTATTTGACTCAATATTTTGATTTACAATATATCAAATTTAAATAATAATAAAATTATAGATATTAAAATATCTTTGTAAGATATTTAATTTTAACAGGTAATAAAAATATTTCTACTACAACACATATATTTTCCCAGTCATTCAATAAATATGTGCTAATAGATTATTAGCTGTTTTTGTGGAGTATCGCTCTGTATTCCTACGTTTAAACTGCATTTTAAGCAATTATAAGATATTATATTTTTAATTACTTTTTTTACACATTTTGACTAATCAACTAATCAGTCAGTTTTTATTACAACCATTTCAATCAAATTTTTGCATAAAAATAAGAGCATAAATATACTTATGCTCTTATAATTTTTATTATGCTTTTTAAGCGTTACTTAGATAGTTTATAATATTTATAAGAAGATTATACATACATGTACATTGCAATTTTTTATCAACATTTGGAAAAATTAGCTAATCCTTTTGTGCAATTGACATTTTCGACTTTTGGAGGGTACCTAGTTATACACCATTCATTTTAATTCCTATAAAATAAGATAGAAAAAAACGTTAATTTATGGCGTTTATATTTTCTAGCTCAACTTTTAAATTTGTATATTCGGGATTAACAATATCGTCGTATTCCATAGTAATACTTTTCCTATCTTTAGAAATAGTAGCTAAAGGATTGTCAACTCTTTTTATTTTACTGGGAAATATATATTTGATTTTAAACTTAGATCCAGGAAAGTCTTTTAGGTCAAAGTATTCATGTTTTATACTGTCTGAAGCAACAGATTTTTTTATTAACTCTTTTCCATTCCAATTATAAGAACAGATAGTAAGAAAATCAATATCTCTATTTGAAATGAAATCATTAAGGATGTCAAAAGTTAAAATGTTCTCATAAAGGTTGTTAAAATAGTGTAAAGCGGCAAGTGCTGAGTTTAGCGAATCGCTATTAGCAAAATCTCCGTAAATCCGAACATAGTATTCGTCTTTTTCTTTATCTCGATAGCCTTTAATAAAAAATGGTTTAAGAGCATACAAATTTTTTCGCTTTTCAAGAGGTAATTTTAATATACTATCTTTTTTTTCCTGAAAAAAACTATTAAATGAAAAAATAGTATCTTTGGACAAGAAGTCTGTATTTAAGGAATCAGACGTTAATTTTGCCAATCTTGCATTCATTAAATAAGAATACGAAAGACTACCTTCTTGATTAAAAGTAATTTCTTCGGTTATAGTGCAGCTAATGAGTAATTTGGTTAAAAATAATAAACATAAAATTTTGGGTATTAATTTCATATTGGCGTGAATTTTTAAATAATTTATTTTGTAATATCTTTTCCACTTTTTAGCCAGTTGTTAAGGCCACCATCTAAATTATAAATGATTTGAAATCCGTAATTCTTTAAAATTTTTGCAGCATACATACTGCGAATTCCTGAATTACAATAGATTGCTATGGGGCTGTTTTTATCTAGGTTCTGTATTTGGTTTACAAAGCTGGGATCATCCACGCCAATATTAATAGCATCGTAAATATGACCGTTTTTATACTCCAATAAAGTTCTTACATCTACTATCTGTGTTTGGCGTATTCCAATTTCCCAGGAAAATGAAGGTACAGAAAGAGTCTGTATTGAGTTTTCTTCTTCCTGAGTATGGGGTAATGAGGAAGAAATTGTATCCATAGATGTAACCATACTATCTTTTTTCAATGAAGACAATACTGATTTAACCTTAGCTGGAGCTGAAGATGCCGGAGGTTTACTGTTTCTCGGTAAATCAGTAATTAAAATTCCGACTTCAGGAGGTGTGGTATATTTATTTACGGATCCGGCCGTATGACTTTTACAGGAAAGTAAAATCAAACAGAATAACATTATTAAAAATAATTTATTCATAGATTTGAAACAATTAAGAATTCAAAGTTAACTATTTTTACAAGTATATGAAAAAATTTATTCGGGCACTAGGTAGTGGATTGCTTTTCGCTTTATCTTGGCCCACGTATGGATTTCCCTTTTTGCTATTTTTTGCATTTGTTCCCCTATTATTGGTAGAACATGAAATTACTGTAAAAAAAGAAAAATTTTCTGGTTGGAAAGTTTTTGGGTTATCCTACTTGTCATTTTTGATATGGAATTGGGCGACTACCCAATGGCTTCATTTTTCTCAAAACCCGGACGGGTCCTATTCCTGGATAGCCTTCTTCTTTCCTCTGTTTGTGAATAGTTTACTCATGTCTCTTATTTTTACCTTATATCATTTGGTGAAAAGAAGAATCGGAACGAGAGGAGGAATGCTTTTTTTTCCTACTATATGGATTTGCTTTGAAAAATTTCATTTAAACTGGGAAATGTCCTGGCCTTGGTTAAATTTAGGAAATGCCTTTGCCGATTATCCACAAGTAATCCAGTGGTATGAAATAACAGGAACATTTGGAGGAACCTTATGGGTTTTACTGATCAATCTAATTTTCTTTTACTACATTCGTGCTTACCAAGTCACTCATAATAAGAATTATATTGGAAAATCCCTCTGCTATTCACTAGCTGGACTAGGACTACCTATTGCGATTTCCTTTCTTATGTATCAATCATATAAAGAAAAATCATTCGAAAAAGAAGAAGTAGTATTGGCGCAACCTGCTCTAGATCCTTATACCGATAAGTATAGTAAAGACGGAGCCCTTATTCTAAAAAATCTATTAACCACTGTAGAAAAAGAAATTACTCCTCGCACCCGATTTGTAGTTGCCCCGGAAACAGCATTTCCCGGAAATGGATTTGTATTTATTAACAATATTGAAAACAACGCTTATATAAATTATATAAAGGAATGGTTAAAAAGTTATCCGCAATTGAACTTTGTATCGGGAGTATCATTGGCAAAATATTTTCCCCGTCAACAAACTCCAACGGCACGTTATCTTAAAGGTCAAAATCAATGGGTAGATCTGTATAACTCTGCGGTACAGATTAATTTAAAAGATTCCGCTCAATATTATAATAAATCGAAATTGGTAGTAGGAGTGGAGCATTTTCCCTATTCCAGCATACTAAAACCGTTAGTAGGACAGTATTTGTTGGATTTTGGAGGATCTATGGAAAGCCTGGGAGTTCAAGACGAGCCTATTCTCTTTACAAATTCCGAAAATCAATCCAAGATAGCTCCTATTATCTGTTATGAAAGTATATACGGAGAATATGTCTCAGAATTTGTAAAAAGAGGAGCTAATGCATTATTTATTATGACTAATGATTCTTGGTGGAGCAATTCCCAAGGACATAAGCAGCTATTGGCATATGCGCGTTTGAGAGCCATAGAAACCAGACGAGATATTGCTCGTTCGGCAAATAGCGGAATTTCAGTATTTATAAATCAAAGGGGAGATATTGTAAAACAGTTGGCATATGGAAAGCAGGGGGCTTTAAAGGGCAACATTAACCTTACTTCATCTCAAACTATCTATGTTAAATATGGAGATGTAATTGCCAGAATAGCCTTACTATTGGCAGGAATTATAATCGCATATGCTATATCTAAAGCTATTTTGTCCAAGATAAGTAGGAATACTATAAAAAGTAGAGTAAACTAGAAAAAATAAAAAGTAAAAAAGTTGTAAGAGTCAAAAATAATTTGTTATTTTGCAACCCGATTCAATGAAAAAGAATATTATTTAGATTTAAGATAATGGCTAGGATTTGTCAAATAACAGGAAAGCGTGCAATGGTAGGTAATAATGTGTCGCACGCTAATAACAAAACAAAAAGACGTTTTGAAATAAATTTGATGGAGAAAAAATTCTATTTACCATCAGAAGATACTTGGATATTTTTAAAAGTATCTGCTCATGGTTTAAGGATTATAGATAAAATAGGAATTGAAGAAGCTGTAGCTAGAGCTCGCAAACAAGGTCTTATCAATTACTAAAAATTAAAATTAAAAAATGGCAAAGAAAGGTAATAGAGTACAGGTTATTTTAGAATGTACTGAGCATAAAGAGAGTGGAATGCCGGGAGTGTCTCGTTATATAACAACTAAGAATAAAAAGAATACTCCGGAAAGAATCGAATTGAAAAAATTCAATCCGGTGTTGAAAAAATATACTATTCACAAAGAAATTAAATAATAAATTTTAGTCATGGCAAAGAAGGTTGTAGCAACATTACGTACAGAATCTAAAAAAATGACCAAAGTGATCAAAATGGTAAAATCTCCTAAAACAGGAGCTTACGTTTTTGAAGAAAAAGTTGTGAATGCGGATAACGTTGACACATTTTTAAAACAGAAATAGTTTTCATAACATAGGTTTTTAAGGTTTTAAAAAATCATTCACAATAAAGTGAATGATTTTTTTTTTATTTTTGTTATATTATATATCTCTATGAGTTGGTTTAAAAAAATTTTCGGAAAAGAAAAAAAAGAAACATTAGATAAAGGATTGGAAAAATCTAACCGATCTTTTTTTGATAAAATTGGGAGGGCTATTGCAGGAAAAAGCAAGGTAGATGAAGAAGTGCTTGATGACTTGGAGGAAGTATTGATCTCTTCCGATGTAGGAATAGAAACCACATTAAAAATAATAAAAAAAATAGAAGAACGAGCTGCTAGAGATAAATTTATGAATACTTCGGAATTAGATCAGATTCTTAAAGAAGAAATCATGAGTTTATTAGCTGAGAATAAAAATTCAGATTTGGAATTTGAAATTCCGGAAGGGAAAAAACCGTATGTAATAATGGTAGTAGGAGTAAATGGGGTTGGAAAAACGACTACGATAGGAAAATTAGCGTATCAGTTTAAACAGCAAGGCAAAAAAGTAGTGTTGGGAGCCTCGGATACTTTCAGGGCGGCAGCAGTGGATCAGTTGACCATATGGTCGGAAAGGGTAGGTGTTCCCATAATAAAGCAAAGCATGGGCTCAGATCCTGCTTCTGTAGCCTTTGATACGGTCCAATCGGCCCAAGCTCAAGGCGCAGATGTGGTATTGATTGATACAGCGGGAAGATTGCATAATAAAATCAATCTGATGAATGAGCTAAGTAAGATTAAAAGGGTTATGCAAAAAGTAATTCCGGATGCCCCTCATGAAATCCTTTTGGTTTTAGACGGATCTACAGGACAAAATGCATTTGAACAGGCAAAACAGTTTACGGCTGCAACCGAAGTAAGCGCTTTAGCCGTAACAAAGCTTGACGGTACAGCAAAAGGAGGTGTGGTAATCGGTATATCAGACCAATTTAAAATACCAGTAAAATATATTGGAGTAGGTGAAAAAATAGAAGATCTGCAACCCTTCAATAAGTATGAATTCGTGGACAGCTTCTTTAAGAAAAATTAGACTATAAATTCTCTTACTATCGTGAAAAGAGTGATCTACTTGCTATGTTTTTTAGCCTTTTGTTATGGATGTAAATCGCAACAACCTATATCGGTGGCAAACGATAAGCTCTGCAAGATAGAATATTCCAAGTATGGAGGAATGTTAGGATTTAAAGAGACTCTTACACTGACTCAAGATAGTATCCTGTATACCTCTCTTATAGGGCGCACTCATAAAAGAGAAGAAGGATTTGAAAAAACACCTGCAGCTATATGGGAGAAATTAGATTCATCAGCAGATATTTTGCAGTTGGATTCCCTGAAAAGTGGAGAAAGCCGTTTACCTCATGATGGGAAAGATACAAAATACATTATTTCTTTATGTTCCGGAAAGAAATATTTGTTGATAAATGTTGAGGATTCTAATGCATTTAAAAAAATGAATAGTTTTTTTACCACCATCATAGAAATTAAAAACAACATAAAAAAGACAGAAAAATAATAGTAAAATAATGATTATGAAAATAAATAAAATTGGATTTCTATTTTTGTTTATTATTTTTACAGCATGTAAAAGTTCTTTTTGTTCTAGAGAAAAGAAAATATTATATACGAATCCCGATTCACCTGCAAGAGTTTTAAAAATATCCGATAAAAAAGATTCGCTTCTATTAAGAAAACCATCAAAGGATGTAAGAAAAATAGAAAAGAATAAAGATTTGGAACAATTAGTAAAAAAATTATATCTTACTATGTTGGAGGAAAATGGAGTAGGGATAGCAGCTCCCCAGATAGGCATTAATCGTAATGTATTTTTATTCTATCGTTTAGATAAGGAGGAAAAAACTGTTGAATTAGCGATTAATCCGCGTATCATTTCTTATTCTCCGGAATTTATATGTTTCCAAAAGGACGGTTGCCTATCGGTTCCTGATAAATATGGAGCTTCTCGACGTTATTCATGGATTGAAGTTGAATATATTGACCAAAACAAGAAAAAAGTCACTCATAAATTTTTAGGAGGTAGTCGTACTGAAGATTATACAGGAACCATATTCCAACACGAATATGATCATATTCAAGGAAAGCTTTATATTGATAAACCGTGTAAATCTAATTAGTTTTTTAAGTTTTTACAAAAATGTTTCAAGATACTATATGTGCATTGGCTACCCCGAATGGAATAGGTGCGTTGGGAATTATACGAGTTTCGGGTAAAGATTCTATTTCGATTGTAAATGGGGTATTTAAGGGTAAAAATCTCAATGAAGTGCCTTCACATACCGTCCATTATGGATTTATTGTAGATGAGGATGAAACTATAGATGAGGTGATGGTCTCTATTTTTTTAGCTCCTAAAACTTTTACAGCTGAAAACCTGGTGGAAATATCCTGTCACGGATCTCAATACATAGAACAGCAGCTATTAGCTTTGTTATTAAAAAAAGGCTGTCGTTTAGCTTTTGCCGGAGAATTTACTCAACGGGCTTTTCTCAATGGAAGAATAGACCTGAGCCAGGCTGAAGCAGTGGCAGATTTAATTGCAGCCGAAAATAAAGCGAGCCATGATATGGCTCTATCTCAGATGAGAGGTGGTTTTTCTTCGCTTTTAAAAGAGCTGCGGGTAGAATTGTTGGATTTAGCCTCTCTGTTGGAATTGGAATTGGATTTCTCTGAAGAAGATGTAGAATTTGCGGACCGTTCTCAACTTATACAGTTAATGGATCAAATTTTAGGAGTAATTAATCCTTTGATTGAATCTTTTTCCTATGGAAATGCGCTTAAAAATGGAGTACCGGTAACTATTTTAGGAAAACCAAATGCTGGAAAATCTACCCTGTTAAATGCTTTGTTGCAGGAAGAGCGAGCTATTGTAAGTGAAATTGCTGGAACCACTAGAGATACCATTGAAGAATCCTTGATTATTAATGGAATTCATTTTCGGTTTATAGATACTGCCGGATTGCGGGATACTGAAGACCAAATAGAAGCGATTGGTGTGGCTAAAGCACTGCAAAAGGCAAAGGAAGCTTCTATTATTTTATATTTGGCAGATTTACAGCAATTGGACTGGAAAGAAATAAAATCAGATTTGGATAAATTCCAACGGGATAATGTTCATATACTTATATGTTTGACTAAATTGGATACAATCTGCAGTTTTACTACTTCTGAAATTCCTGAAGATATTTCACAAAATTATACTGTTCTCACTATTTCTGCTAAAGAAAACTCAAATCTTTCAGAACTTAAGGAAAGTATGCATTCTTATATAGAATCTCAAAAAGTTGCTTCACAAACCATTATAAACAATGTGCGCCATCTTAATGCTCTCATCCGTTCCCGCGAATCATTGTTATTATGTGAAGAAGGCCTAAAAACTGGAATTAGCAGCGAGCTGGTTGCAATTGATTTACGCCGTGCTTTAGAAGCCTTGGGAGAAATTGTTGGTCAGGTTTCTAACGACGAGCTTCTCGGAAATATTTTTAGTAAGTTCTGCATCGGTAAATAGACTAAGAAAACAAGGGAAAATAAAGTGCTATAAAAAGAAAATATAAATATAATAAGCTGTCGGCAGTTTCTATGCTCAAGAGGAATTGAGATTGCACCGAATAAACCGTATCAAAACCATTCAAGGTTCTTTGGCTATCGAGGGTAATACCTTGACGACAGATTAAATAACAGCAATTTTAGATGGCAAACCTGTTATCGCGCCGATCAATGAAGTGCAAGAGATACGCAATGCCATCAAAGCCTATGAACTGCTTGATAAATTGAATCCTAACAATATAGATGATCTCCTTAAAGCACATCTTACAATGGAGATAGGCTTGATTAATGATACAGGACATTTTAGATCAGGAGGCGTTGGTGTTGCTTCCGGTGAAGAGATTATTCATTATGCACCACCTGTACATCTTGTACCTCAATTAATGAAAGAACTTTTCGAATGGCTGAATAACACAGAAGAGCATCCTTTTGATAAAGAGCTGTATATTTCTCATTATGAATTTGAATTTATACATCCTTTTTCGGATGGTAACGGGCGGACAGGTAGATTGTGGCAAACTCTCATTCTTTCCTATTGGCGACCTGTGTTCAAGAATTTACCTATTGAAAATATTGTTTATAAATATCAAAAGGAGTATTATAATGCACAATTGCAATTAGCGGAGGAGAAATTGGATGTACGCCATTCATTGAGTTTATTTTAGGTGTGATTGATGAAACATTGGCACTTGAAAGCAGTTCTCCACGCTCAACACGAGACAAAATCTTAGAATAAATACGTAACAATCCTAAGATTACGCGTAACGAACTAGCTTCTATTTTGGGCATACCCCCCGATGGTGTTAAATATCACCTTCAAAAAATGGCAGCAGAAGGTGTTATTATTCATCATGGTACAGCTAGGAATGGTTATTGGGCGATTATTTCATAAGATTAGCTCAGCAAACGCACTATAAGTGTGCAAATAATGTAAATATTTGTTCTATTTGAGTGCAATAATCTTATATTTGTAGAAAATAGATGATTCATGGAAAAGTTATTTGAATATTCCAACAAACTAATAAAAGAGACTGATACAGGTTTCTTACGCTATATGTACGATGAGATCAATTGGCAAAGCCGAATGATTGGTCTTATAGGACCTCGTGGTGTAGGTAAAACGACCTTAGTATTACAATATATCAAACAGAATCTAAACCCGACTGAAACGCTTTATGTGACAGCAGAGGACTTTTATTTTGTAGACAATAGGATTACAGAATTGGTAGATACTTTTGTTAAATACGGAGGTAAATACTTGTTTATAGATGAAATTCATAAATATAAGGATTGGGCTAAGGAACTAAAACTGATTTATGACTATCATAAAGATTTGAAGGTTGTATTTACAGGCTCTTCTGTTTTGGATATAAAGAAAGGAACTTCCGACCTAAGCCGTAGAGCCATTATTTATAATATGCAAGGCTTATCTTTTCGTGAATATCTGAAACTGTTTCACAATATATATGCAAATACATATTCTTTAGAAGAAATATTGCAACACAAAGTTGAGATTGCAGAAATGGACCGCCCTTTACCTCTTTTTGCTGATTATTTGAAAAGAGGATATTATCCGTTTGTTTTGGAAGAGCATTTTGATATACGCTTAGGGCAGATAATTAACCAAACGTTGGAAAATGATATTCCGATGTATGCGAATATGAATGTAGCAACAGGGAGAAAGCTTAAACAATTACTTGCTATCATCTCCAAAAGTACACCATTCAAACCCAATATGAGCAAAATAGCAGAACTGTTATCAGCTAGTAGAAACAACATTTCGGATTATTGCCTGTATATAGAAGAAGCGGGCATGATAGCTCAACTGAGAGATAATACGGGCGGTATTCGAGGATTGGGTAAGGTGGCTAAAATATATTTGGACAATACCAATCTGATATACAGCCTTGCGGAAGACACGTCTAACATCGGAAATATTCGGGAGACATTCTTTTTAAATCAAATGCGAGTGAAACATGATGTGTTTACATCACCTGTTTCTGATTTTATGATTGCTGACAAAACTTTTCAAGTCGGAGGCAAGAACAAAGGACAAAAACAGATTAAAGAGATTGAAAACGGATATATTGTAAAAGATGATATAGAAAACGGATTTTTAAATATTATCCCATTGTGGCAATTGGGGTTAACGTATTGAATTCGTTTTAAACAAATTACAAATATTGAAAACAAAGGAAAGTAAAAGGATATTATACAACAAAAATAACTTTCTGTATCGGAAAATAGACCGGAGCATTAAAAAAAATCCAAGAGAAATAGCCGATAGTAGATACGTTTCTAAATAAGGGTTATAGGAATATTTTACTTTCTGGTTGCTAGTAATTCTATACTTATTCATCCAAAATTTTTATTGATTATTTATTAACTTTTTATCCCAGGGCATATATTTTAGTACGGATTCCAATAATAAATTTGAAACAGAGATATCTATGTCTGATAAAAAGAAACCTGTAAATAATACTACAACAAAAGAATTAGAATAATAGATATACGAAGTTAATTGCGTAAAAACAAAATATTTACCATTATAAAAACAGGAAAAAATACAAAAGAATACACAAGATAATTTAAATTTCCTTTTGAAAGTGGCGAAAGTTTCCACAAAAATAACCTGAGGTTGTTTGATTGTACTGATATATTTAAAAAACAGGTTAAAAAGCATTATTGTATCTTAGGAGGAATAATAGGAGCATTTATTGAAAATTGAGAAAAATAATTTTGCTCAAATGGGATAATGTATATATTTTAGTAAAGGAAAGATTCTACTGTTGATTAAATAAACATAAGTATAAATAAAATATATATTTAAGAAATGGAAGGAGGAAAAATAGTTCGTACCATAGGAGGAGAAAACATAAAAAGGGCAAAAGGCTCTATAACCCTTACAGCCAATGGAGGAGATCTTACTTTTAATGCAAAAAAGGTTACTATGGTAGGTAAGGATGGAGGAGTAAAATACCTAAATAATTATAAGCCGCCTGAATCTCTACGGGTAATTAAGTTAGAAGGTCCATTTAATGAAGAAGGAGAAAAGGTTTCAGTAGTAGAGAAAGGGAAATCCTATAAATTTAAGATTACCCGGTTTAATAGGGAAGTGAAAACACCGATAGAGTTGAGAAAGACTAAATGGTCAATACAGCATAATGAAGAAAAACCTATGCCTGTAGCTCAGGTGATGGGAAAACAAGAAGTAACTTTGGATATTTCAGAGACGGAATTATCAGATAAAATTACGGTTTATGCTTATATTGAAAATATAGAAGAAGAAGGAAAATCAGAGGCAAATTTAAAATTAAAAGTAGGTGGAATTCATACGAGATTTTATGATGAACAAGGACAACAAGTATATGAGATACCCCAGAAGTTACATAAAGCCTTTAATGAAGAATACGGCATAAAAATAGGGTATGATAAGGAAAATGAGATGTTATATTACGAAGGAGATTGCGAACCGGCCTATGAGAAAGTATCGCCTACAGCCATAGAACATTGGAAAAGAGAGTTAGACCCGGCACAGACTTCTAAAGGGAAATTGCTTTTTGGATATAATTTTGGGTATAAGATTACCAGTAATTATTCTGAATGGAAAGAACCTATTCCTAATAATGCTAATGAAGTTTTTCCGGTTTTCCTAGGGGATTGTCCAAAAATGAAGGGAAAGCATTCAATAGCCTTTGTTGATTTAGGTGATTATGATGATGATTTACAACCTTTAGGGGTTAAATATCAACTAAGGCAGCGTGATAGTTCTTATGATATTTATAGCATAGAAAAACCTCAATTTTCTAATCGTTATATGGGATTAGCCAGAGGGTTGGAACATGAATTTATTGGACATGTTATTTTAGGTTATTTTGATCATCCTCCTATACATAAAGTTGGAGCTACAGAAATAGAAGAATTGTTGGGAAATGTTATACGAAAGGAGATAGGGATTGCTGAAAGGAAAGAATCCAAAATTGCAAGTACATATAATAAGGATAAAAATATAGAAGAAAAAGTAATGATAACAGTATTTGGCTTTCATGAAAGATGTAGTGAAGAAAATGAAGATTCTTATAGATGGCCAGGAGCACCTGAACCGGCATCAAAATGTCCTGATGTAGAAGGTGAAACTGTAATAAGTTTAGAAAATGTGTTAAAAATATCCAATGTAAATTATAATATTACAATAAAATGCAAGTACAATGAAAATATATTTGATTTTATTTAGTTTGTTACTACTGAATATTTCTGTTTTAAAAGGACAAAATTGTTATAACAAATGTTTAAACAGAAAATTAATAGATTCAACTAAAATAGAAGTTTATAAATCTATACTTTTATCAAAAGAGATAAAAAGAAAGAATGAATTTTATCTGATAAATATTGAGACTCTTGACCTTGATATTGATTTGAATAAAATTTTTGCTATGGATGTTGTATTTTTTTATGATAAAATTAAAGAACAGAGTGATACTATTTCGATTAAAAAATTAACAAAAGAGCTTCCTTATTATTATAAAATATATGGAGAATTAGAAGAAGGAAAATATATTGAATACGATAGGCGAAGAGAAATGCTTCAGCAATCATTTTTCGAATATTATGATTGGAAAATTACTGATTATACCTATGTTCAAATATATAAGCCATTAACCAATTGGATTAATCTTTATTTTTACTTATCTAATGTTACTGAAGGAGAGCCTTATGAAATTATTCCTATTTTATATACTCGCATAAAAAATAATGAAGAAATAAATAAAAAATATATGCTTTATAGAGTAACTTTCTCAAAAGAAGGAAAGATTGAATCTGTAAAAGTGGTAAATTAAATACAATGGAAAAGATAAAACTTTTGACTTTGCTTAGTCTTGTTTTTGTCTGTTTCTTAAAAGGGCAGATAATAGAAAGAAAGGAGAAAGGAAGAATTAACCCAATTGATTATTTAAAAACAGAGGTGTATAAATCTATAATACTTTCTGAAGAATTTAAGAGCAATAAGAAATGCCATATAGTGGGAATTAATACTACTTCATTAAAAATGGATTATTCAATAGGTAGCCCACTAGGTGATTATTTTTATAATGTTCAAGTAGTTAAAGATAGTATTTCTGTAAAAAAATTAAGAGAAGAATTATCTGAAAAATATTGGGTGTTTGAGGATTCAAAAAAATTTTTAGGTGTTGAATATGATATGAGCTACATTTCTTCACTTGAGAGATCGGATAGTTTATATGCTCCTAAATATTTGGCATATGATTATGATGTCTGTAATAATAGTATAGATGTTATAAAAATTTACGATCCTTTGGATAAATGGATGAAATTTTATGTTAATTATTATAGTAATCATCCTATTAAGATTAGTAAGGAATTTCAAAATTATGAAGTAGTTATTCCTGTAAAGTATGAGTTATTATCAAAAGGACATATGTTTCTTGAGAAAGAAAAGTATTATTTATTTAAAATTAAGATTGGTTATAACGATAAAGGTAAATTAGAAGTAATTAAAGAAATAATAAATGGTATAAAAGAAGAAAGAGATATTATATAAGATTAGGTCCTGATTATTTCACTTTAAGTTGATTTTAAGTTTGAATAATAGGCAATAAAAAAACTAAAGTTAAATTTTCTAAACACTATAATTTCGTTTAGTTAGCTCACTTTAATTTTAGACATTAAAATCTTTTTTGGGGTAAAGAAATATTTACTTTTTATGGAAGTTTAATGTATTTGGAACAAAGAACACTTAGGATGAAAGGTTGCTTTACTTTTTGCATCGGAAAATAGACCGGAGCATTAAAAAAATTCAAGAGAAATAGTCGATAAGTAGATATCTTTCTAAATAAGTGTTATACGAATATTTTACTTTCTGATTGTTTGCAACCTTATACTTATTAGCATAAGATTTTTATTTATTGATTTGAAATTTAAGATATCAAAAATAAATAAAACTTATTTAAAAAAGGATAAATATACCGTTCATTAAAAAAGCAGCAAAAAATAATTTTACGATCTTTAATAATAATCATAATTTTATGATTGTTATAAATAATGTGTTTTTTTTAAATCATCTAAATTGTTGTAACTTCTTTTATATACAAATATTTAATTTGTAGGAAAAAGAGCTGTTTTTAACATGTAAATCATTTAAAAGTTTGAAATTGAAAGATGGGTCGGGAAAACCCAAACATTCATTATTTAATAAACGAATATTACTAAAAGAGATAGGTGAACCTAAAAAGCTATATTTAAAATTATAAATATAAAATTGAATATATGGAAATACAATTTATACATTATCCAGCCTGTAGTACCTGTAAAAAAGCACAAAAATGGTTAAAAGAAAACCACGTGAAATTTAGTGAAAGAAATATAACTACAGAAAATCCAACCGTGGAGGAGTTAGAACAATGGATTCAAAAAACAGGATTGCCGTTAAATAAATTTTTTAATACTTCTGGAAGGCTTTACAAAGAATTACATTTTAAGGATAAATTAAAAACCTTAGAATTAAAGGAAATAATTTCACTTTTGGCTAGTAACGGTATGTTAATAAAACGTCCCTTGCTTATTACTGATAATTTTATTTTAGTAGGATTTAAAGAAGAAGAATGGAAACAAAATTTAATTAGCTGAAATTTTTATGCTCTGTAATCCTTTATGGATATATGTTTGATGTTTATAGAAATATTATGCTGTATTTATGGCTTAATTATTGATTTCTATATCAAAAAGAACATGAAAAAAAATCTATTAGTTTTATTTGTTATAATTTTATTTAAAATTGTTTCTGCTCAGGCAATAATTAAGAAATGTAATAATTTTACCGTTTTACGCGTTTTCGACAAAATACCGGTAACATTAATATCCTCTACAGAAGAAAAAGTTGAGGTGGACGGGATAAAAAAAGAAAGAGTAAGAATATTTAATAAAGGCGGAGAATTAATCATTGAAATGGATCAAGTACAACCATTGAATGATGGTGATGTAAATGTAAAAGTATATTATAAAAAGTTAAAGAATATACACGCTTATGAAGGGGCATCCATTATTGGTAGTGATAAGCTAGAATCGAATTTATTAAATATCGGGGCAACCGAAGGTGCCAAGGTTACACTACTTGTTGGAGTTAACAAAATACATGCCAAATTAGATAAAGGAGGAGAAATAAAAGTTTCAGGTTCGGCTAGCAATCAGAGAATACATATAAATTCTGATGGAACTTATGATGCAAAAAGAGTTGGTTCTAATAAGGTTAATGTAAAAGTCTTCTCAGGGGGAACGGCTACCATAAATGCAAACGGTTCGGTCGCAGCTAAAATAATAGATGGAGGAAATATTAATGTATACGGAGGTGCGGTGATAATAAAAAAGGCAATAGAAGGAGGGTATCTAAGTGTCTATTAATGAACGTATATTATAAAATCAAATAGCTCTATAAAAAAAACTTATAGTTGTTAATTGTGAGAAAAAAAAAATTAAACTAAAATTGTATCCTTTTACACAAGAATTTAAATATTAGTTTAATTAGTTTAGTTTAAATTGTAGCAAAAGAATTTTTTTTGCTGCAATTTTTTTTAATGAAGAATCAAAATTTTAGTGATTTTCTAATTCTTTGTAAAGTTTCAGATGCAATTACCCTTGTTTTATCTGCACCTTCTTTCAGAATATTTTCCAATACATCCAAATGATTCATATAGTAATTATATTTTTCTCTGGCATCTTTAAATTCACGTAAAATAACATTTAGCAGTTCTTTTTTTGCGTGTCCGTAACCATATCCTCCGGCTAAATAATTTTGCCTCATAAGTTCAATTTCTTCAGGGGTAGCCACCAATTTATAAATGGAAAAAGCATTACAGGTATCCGGATTTTTAGGGTCTTCTAATGGAGTAGAATCGGTTACAATGGACATAATTTGCTTTTTCAGCTCTTTTTCAGGAGCAAAAATTTGTAAGGTATTACCTCTGGATTTACTCATTTTATTACCATCGGTTCCGGGTACATACATAGTATTTTCCTGAATTTTTGCTTCCGGCAGAACCAAAACATCTCCATGTACCTTATTAAATTTCTGAGCAACATCTCTGGTCATTTCAAGGTGTTGTAATTGGTCCTTTCCTACTGGAACAACATGAGCATCGTAAAGAAGAATATCAGCAGCCATAAGCATAGGATACGTAAATAATCCCGAATTTACATCTTCCAAACGATCAGCTTTATCTTTGAAGCCATGTGCTAAAGCCAAACGACTATAAGGAAAATAACATAACATATACCACATGAGTTCGGTAACCTCAGGGATGTCTGATTGTCTGTAAAAATAAGTTTTAGAGATATCTAATCCACAAGCAAGCCAGGTAGCAGCTATTTCATAAGTGTTTTTTTTAAGGATTTCAGAATCCTTAATTTGTGTCATCGAATGCAGATTGGCAATAAAGAAAAAGGATTCATTATTAGGATCATTACTTAGCTTTATTGCCGGTGCTATAGCTCCCAATATATTTCCTAAATGAGGAGTGCCTGTACTTTGTATCCCTGTTAAAACTCTCATGTGCGTATTTAATAAATGAATGCAAATTTACATTTAAAATAGAAAGAGAAAAATAGAATGTGCATTTATTCTAGCTACGATGATTTGCTTATGTACATTCCCAGCCTAATTACTATTTCATTTTTAATTTATTTCATCCACTCTTTAGGAAAAATACCCGGTTTGAAAAAATAAATAAGTATCAAAAATATAGCTCCTATGGTAATTGAAGAGTCAGCCACATTAAAAATGTAATTAAAAAATTGTATTCTTTCTCCTCCCCAGATGGGAACCCATTGAGGTAAATAAGTATCTATAAGGGGAAAGCGAAACATATCGACAACACAGCCTCCGAAAAGCGGAGCATATCCTTTAAAATTGAGCTTTGATATGCCCGAATATCCGTACCAATCTTTAACCAGATGATTATAAGTAGTACCGCTGTCGAATATCACTCCATAAAAGGTACTGTCAATTAGATTTCCGATTGCGCCTGCAAAAATCAAACCCGCGGGAATAGAAAAATACCATGAGTTTACTTTTTTAGACCATTTATTAATGTAATAAGCCATTAAACCGATTAATGCCAAACGCAATAAACTAAGTCCTATCTTACCGATGAATCCCCCCAATTGTACACCATATGCCATACCTGGGTTTTCTACATAAGTAAAGTAAAACCAATCGAAAACCTTAACTTCCTCATGAAGATGAAAATGTGTTTTTATATAAATTTTTGATGCCTGATCAATTAAAAGGATAAAAAAAGTTATCCATAAGACTTTCTTCATTTTACTTATTGATTGTTTTTAGCCTCAATACTTAAAGTGGCGTGAGGAACAGCTTTCAATCTTTCTTTACCGATCAATTTACCTGAAATTCTGCAAATCCCATACGTCTTGTTTTCTATCCTTACCAAAGCATTTCGTAAATCACGGATAAATTTCTCTTGACGTGCAGCCAAATGTGAATTACTTTCTTTACTCATGGTTTCCGAACCTTCCTCAAAAGCTTTAAAAGTAGGGGAGGTATCATCCGTACCATTGTTCAAATCGTTAACAAAAGCTTCTTTTAACATGGTTAAATCATTTTCCGCTTTTTCTATTTTATCAAGAATAAGTATCTTGAACTCTTCAAGTTCTTCGTCAGAGTACCTAAGTCTGTCTTCAGCCATAATTATAATTTTTTTAGTGCGATTTTAATTTTAATCTCATTAATGTCTAATTCCGTTCCTTCGGTAGTGTCACTTGTAAAAGTTAATTTATGTGTTAATGTTTCAGAGCATATATATTCCATGTTATCGTTAACAGATCTTTCAATTTCATCATTTGCCAGTATCACTAAAGATATTTTGTCAGTAACTTCCAGCCCATGATCTTTTCTCAGATTTTGAATTTTATTTACCAATTCACGGGCAATTCCTTCCGATCTCAATTCAGGAGTGATCGTTATATCCAGAGCAACAGTAAGTTTACCATCGTTAGCAACTAACCATCCCGTAATGTCCTGCGTACGTATTTCAACCTCTTCTAAATTTAGCTCATAGCCTAAAATTTGAATGGATCCGTTTTTTTCAAATTTTTCAATTTGAGAAGAAGATAAATTTTGAAGCTCTTGGCTGACCACTTTCAGATCTTTTCCTAATTTAGGGCCTAACGCTTTAAAGTTAGGCTTTACTGCTTTTATTATAATATCGGAGGCCTCTTCAGGATTTAACAACTGTACCTCTTTGACATTGACTTCTTGTTTTATTATAGGGATGATAGATTCAAGATTTTCTCTGTCTGATGTACTTAAGACAGGAATCATAATTTTTTGTAAAGGTTGACGAACTTTTATATTTTCTTTTTTACGTAAAGAAAATACCATCGTGGTTACCTTTTGAGCTAAATGAGTTCTCTCCAATAGCAGATAATCAATCTCATTTTCCTGTTTAACAGGGAAATTAGCTAAGTGTACAGAGACAAAAGGTTCTTTGCCGGTTACGGCATTCAGATCTTGATATAATCTATCGGAATAGAAAGGAGCGGCCGGCGACATTAATTTAGCAATAGTGTCCAGACATTTATAAAGAGTCTGATAGGCAGATATTTTATCATTGGAATATTCCCCTTTCCAAAAACGTCTTCTTGATAAACGCACATACCAGTTACTTAAATTATCTATAACAAAGGCATTGATAGCTCGTAATGCTTTAGTTGGTTCATAATCGGAATAAAATGAATCTACCTCTTCAATTAAGATATTTAGTTCAGAAAGTATCCATTGATCTAATTCGTTTCTATTTTCAAACGGAATATCTTTTTCTTTATAACAGAACCCATCTACATTTGCATATAGGGCAAAGAAAGAATAAGTGTTATACAAAGTACCGAATATTTTACGACGTACTTCATCTATGCCCTCTAAATCAAATTTCAAATTGTCCCAAGGTTGAGCATTCGAAATCATATACCATCGAGTTGCATCCGGTCCATACATAGCCAAAGTTTCAAAAGGTTCAACGGCATTTCCTTTACTTTTGGACATCTTATTTCCTTTTTTATCCAAAACTAGTCCGTTGGAAACTATATTTTTAAATGTGATACTGTCAAAAATCATAGTTCCTATGGCATGCAAGGTATAGAACCATCCGCGAGTTTGATCGACCCCTTCGCATATAAAGTCAGCAGGATAGTATTTTGAGGTATCAATATATTCTTTATTTTCAAAAGGATAATGCCATTGTGCATAAGGCATGGCTCCTGAATCAAACCATACATCAATCAAATCACTTTCACGCTTCATAGGCTTTCCGCTTTCGGAAACCAAGATAATTTGGTCTACAATGTTTTTATGAAGATCTATTTTATTATAATTTTCTTCAGAATAATCACCCACCACAAAATCTTCAAAAATATTTTTAGACATAAATCCGGCTTTTACAGATTTGTCCATTTCTTCTATCAATTCTTTAAGTGAGCCGATGATAATTTCTTCTTTAGCATCTTCTGTTCTCCAGATTGGTAAAGGAGTACCCCAATATCTTGATCTAGAAAGGTTCCAATCATTTGCATTCTCCAACCAGTTTCCAAATCGTCCTTCTCCTGTGGATTTAGGTTTCCAGTTTATGCTCTGGTTAAGTTCCGTCATCCTTTCACGAACCTGAGTAATTTTTATAAACCAAGAATCAAGTGGATAATATAAGATTGGCTTATCAGTTCTCCAACAATGAGGATAGTTGTGGTTATATTTTTCTACTTTAAAGGCTTTATTTTCCGTTTTTAAAAGTATGGCTAATTCTACATCAGTAGATCTTTCAGGAGCTTCATTCTCATTATAGTACTCAATACGTACATATTTGCCTGCAAAAGGTTGAGGTAAACTCTTGATAAATTTTCCCTGTAAATCCACTAAAGGAACAGGATTTTGATTTTCGTCAAGGACTAACATGGCAGGAACTCCATGTTCCTTAGAGACTTTAGCATCATCTACACCAAAAGTCGCAGCTGTATGAACGATCCCTGTTCCATCTTCGGTAGTAACATGATCTCCGTCAATTACCACAAACGCCTTATCTGCGTCTTCATAAGGTAAGGCCCAAGCAAGTAATTGTTCATATTTAATTCCGACTAAATCTTTTCCCTTATATTCAGAAAGTATTCGATATGGTATTTTTTTATTTTCAGGTTTAAATTCATTAAAATCTGAATCTGATTCTGCAGGTGCAAACTTTCCTGAAAACTGACTTCCCACCAATTCTTTAGCTAAGATTACATGAATCGGCTCAAAAGTATATTGATTAAATGTTTTCACTAATACGTAATCAATGGTGCTTCCCACTGTTAAGGCGGTATTGGAAGGTAATGTCCATGGAGTAGTTGTCCAAGCTAGGAAATAAACATCTCCGTCAATTTCATTAAATAAATTGGTGCTTTCTTTAATGGCCTTGAATTGAGCAACAATAGTGGTATCGGTAATATCCTTATAGGCACCGGGTAAGCTTAGCTCATGGCTAGAAAGACCAGTTCCGGCTTTTGGAGAATAGGGCTGTATTGTATAACCCTTATATAATAACCCTTTATTGTAAATTTGTTTTAAAAGCCACCAAATGCTTTCCATGTATTTGGGGTCGTAGGTGATATAAGGATGATTCAAATCCACCCAATATCCTATTTTTTTGGTTAATTCGTTCCAAGCGCCTGTATAACGCATTACGGCTTCTTTACAAGCCTTGTTGTATTCTTCTACAGTAATTTTTTTGCCAATATCTTCTTTTGTGATACCCAACTCTTTTTCCACTCCTAGTTCTACCGGTAATCCATGAGTATCCCATCCGGCCTTTCTATTGACTTGTTTCCCTTTTAATGTCTGAAATCGACAAAAAATATCTTTAATAGTACGTCCCATTACATGGTGTATTCCAGGCATTCCGTTGGCGGAGGGAGGTCCTTCAAAAAATACATATTTTGGATTGCCTTCACGAGATTTTATGCTTTCTTGAAAAATATTGTTTTTTTCCCAGAAATCTAAAATTTCATCTGCAAATTTATTTAGATTTAATTCTTTATATTCTTTAAATTTATTGCTCATTTTATTTTAAAACAAATCTTAAAAAATTGATTTGCGAATATACGAAAAAAAAGTCTATCCTAAATGGACTTAAATTGTAAGGGAAATCTTATTTATTTTATTACAATCAACTCTTTATAACTGATCAAATAAGTAAAATAATAATGCTAATTTTGTTAAAAATTTATGTCTACTCATTAAAATTTAGCTCATAAATAGGGTATATAAAATAAAATTTTTATAACAAAGGAGAAATAAGCTTAGCAATTGAATTACCCATATCAACAAGTTTATTTCTTTTAATCCATTCCCTATAGGTTACTTCCGTACTATTCCCAATGTCTTCCATAAAAGCGTCATAAAGTTCTTGATTGATGGTCTCACTATAAACTAAGGCACTAATTTCAAAATTTAAATCAAAACTTCGCATATCTAAATTAGCTGATCCTATAACGGATAGGTTAGTGTCTGAAATGATCGTTTTCGCATGGACGAATCCTTTAGTATATCTGTAGATTCTCACACCGGAAGCTAGGAGCTCTTTATAATAAGCGCAAGAAGCAGCGTTGACAATGATGCTGTCAGATTTATAGGGAACTAGTATCCGTACATCTACTCCGCTTAAGGCTGCATATTTTAATGCATTAACGATCGTTTCATTAGGGATGAGATACGGAGTTGTTAAATAAAGTCTTTTCCGGCTTGACATTATAATGCCGTTATAGACCAGCATGATCGTTGCTCTATCACTATCGGGGCCGCTAGCAGCAATCTGCATAAGTTCTGGATTTTTATCTATTGCGAACACCGGAGATGATTTATGAAAATAATCTTTATCAAAAGGATCAACATCATTTCCCGAGCAAAAATTCCAATCAGTTATAAAATTATATTGCAATCCATTTACAGCTTCACCTTCAACCATAAAATGAGTATCGCGCCAATATAATTTACTGTTAGAGGAATTTATATATCGGTCGTCTACATTAATTCCGCCGATAAATCCCACTTTTGAATCAATAATTATTATTTTACGGTGATTACGATAATTCATACGGTTTGCAAATGCATAGAGCTTAATTTTATAAAAAGCAGCGACTTGTACTCCTCCTTCACGTAGTTCCTTAATCATTCTTTTATTAAGAGAATGACTCCCGAAATCATCGTAAATGAATCGCACAGTAACTCCTTCTTTCGCTTTTTCCAGAAGAATTTCTTTGATTTCATTCCCGATATTATCATCGGCAAAAATATAGTATTCAATATGAATGTGTTTTTTTGCTTTTTTTAATTCTTCAAGAACTTTCCTAAATTTATTTTCACCGTTTATAAGGAGTTCAGTCCTATCAGCAATATAAAGGGCAGAAGAACTATCATTTAATAACATTCGAATCGGGTGTATTTTACCTTCTAGAAGTTTATTATATCTTAAGATTCTTTTTTCTGTATGTTCATTTATTTCATTTCTGATTATTTGATAGAAATTTCGATCGTGTGTATATTTCCTTTTATAGAGTTTTTCCAATCTATAATTCATGCCTATGGAAAAATATAAAATAACGCCTATGATAGGAAGTATAACGACTATAAGCAAATAACCGATAGCTTTTGAAGGGTTTACAGTATTTTTTATGATTTTAAAGATCGTATAAATAATAACAATGAAATAAATAATAGCACCTATTATTGATAGAAATTCAAAGTTCAAAGATTTAAACCATTCTATAAATTTATCCATATTATTGCTTGTAACTAAATATTCAATATAAATTTAATAAATGTAAATAAATTATTATTTTGTTGTTTATGGATACAATTTTTATATTTTTAGGTTGTATTTTATCTTTTGTTGTGTGTATGTTTGGTTAATTGTTATTTAAAATAAAAACCTTATCAATATTTAGTATAAATTTTATGAATTAAAAAAAATGATTTTTTTATTGATCTGATAAATTTTAATAGTTAAGATGAATTATTTAAATGAGTAATAATCTTCTTATTTTTACTAATAATATTACTATAAGTTTTATATTTAATGTTAATTGAGAGATGAAAAATATGTAAATAAATTTAACAGTAATTTAATTGGTACGTAAATGTGAATTATGAAATTCTTACAAAGATACATTTACTTCTATATCTTGCTATAATAAAAAAAAGATAAGTAGGGATGAACTCTATATGGAAGCTGTTTCGTCTCCGCTTTCAAGGTAATCCCAATCGCCTCTAACTCGTAATACCTGTTCAATGACATCTCTTACACATCCCTTTCCTCCCTTATAGGGAGAAATATAATCGGCAATGGAAAGAATTTCAGGGCATGAGTCTTTAGGGGCTGCACCAATTCCTACCTTTGACATAACTTCATAATCAGGTAGGTCATCGCCCATGTATAAGATTTCATGAGGTTTCAATCCATATTTATAAAGGAAATCCTCTAGATCATTCCATTTGTATTTTGAATCAAGATATACATCCGTTATTCCTAAATAATTTAAGCGGCTCACTACAGAGGCATCTCTACCGCCTGTAATAACAGCAATTTTATATCCTTTTTTTATGGCAAATTGTAAGGCAAAACCATCTTTAGTATTCATATTTCGTATCATTTCGTTATTGATAAGAAGGATTGATCCGTCGGTCATGACTCCGTCTACATCAAATACAAATGAATTAATATGGTTGAGCTTTTCTTTATAATTTATCATTATAAGTATTTAGAATGGAATTAGTTAGTAATGAATAAAGTTGATATAAATTAGAATCGGATTCTAAAATTGACAAATGCTTTTGAATCACAAGAGAATCATTTCTTTTTGCTGGTCCTGTTTGTGCATCGTAAGGGGAAATATCATCATTGATTTTTTCAACAGTTTCTTTAATCAAGGGTTTTAAAATAGCAAAAGATATATCTTGTTTTCGACAAATTTCATTAGCGATGTAAAACAAATGATTAGTGAAATTGTTTGCCCATATTCCCGTCATATGTATTTGTAATCGTTTATTTGAATCTACAATATACGCCTCGTCTGAAATTCTGTTAGCCAAGTTGAGAAGAGTGTTTTCGTCATTTTTATTTTCTGCTTCAATAAAAAAAGGAATTTTATCATATTCTAACGCTCTTTTTCTTGAAAATGTTTGCAGCGGATAAAAAACCCCTTTTCTATATTTTCCTTTAAGGGCAGATAGAGGTGTTGAGCCTGAGGTGTGTACAACTAAACAATCTTCAAAGGGTACATAGTAGGAAATTTCCGATATGGCCTTGTCGGCAGTACAAATAATATAGATATCCGCTTTAACGATTTCAGAAATTTTATCTGTATAATCTATATTATACTCATTGGCAAAATTTTGTGCTTTATCCAGTGTTCTGTTAAATATCTGGACTACGTTTACCGTATTTTCAAGCAAGGCTCTGGTTAAATGATAGGCAACATTTCCGGCACCTAAAATTACAACATCTATATGCATAGGTTTTTGACATTAATTATTTCTTAATTCAGCATGAAATTGTGTTGAAAAACAATCCAACAATTTCTTTATTACTTTATCAATATCCTGATCTGTAAGAGTTTTATTTTCATCCTGAAGGAAAAAATTCAAGGCATAGGATTTTTTACCTTTCGGTAAATTCTTACCTTCATAAACATCAAATAGATTTACGGATTTAAGTAATTTTTTTTCTGTATTAAAAGCAGCTTCATAAATGTCAAAATAGTTGGTTTCTTTATCCAATAGCAATGCTAAATCTCTTGTAGATCCAGGAAATTTAGGTATTTCGGTTAGTTTATATGGTTTCTTTTTAGAAGCGAAATCCACAAGCTTTTCCCATTCGATTTCCGCGTAAAATACATTTCCTTTTAATCCAAATTCTTTTAAAAGATTAGGATTCACACTTCCCAATTTTCCTAAAGAAATCGAATTAACGAATAATTCAATGCCCTCTTTAAATATTGGAGAAGATAATAACGGTTTTTCGTCAAGCTGTAGATTAAATCCTTTTATTAGCTGAGATATTACCCCTTTGAGATGAAAGAAGGAAGAGGAAGTATTTGGGATAATCCAATTGCTTTCTTGATAATTCCCATATAAGGCTATCGAAAGTTTTTTAATTTCTATGTAAGTCTCATCAGAAGTTTTATAATAGCTTTTTCCAAATTCATAAAATTTGATTTCTTTTTGATTACGGTTATTATTAAATGAAATACTTTGTAAAGCTCCATAAACCAAAGATTGCCTCATCACACATAAATCTGCGCTTAGTGGATTAATCAGTTCAACAAAATTGGTATCAGTACTTCTACGAGTAGTTAATGAATTATTTATAATCTCATTAAAGCCATTATATTTAAGTTGAGTTGCGATAGTATTTTCAAGAAATTCTTCATCGAATGCATTTTTCTTTTCATACGCGAATGAAAATTTTTCTGGAATATCTATTTGATTATATCCGTAAATTCTTGCAATTTCTTCAATAACATCTATTTCTCTTGTAACATCAACACGGTACGCTGGAACTAGAAGGTCTAGCACCTCATTGGTGTCGCTAATAATAGTAAATTCTAAGGATTTTAAGATTTCTTTTATCTGCTCTCGATGAATTTTCTTTCCTAAAATACAATCAATCTTGCGATATCTTACAACAGTATTTACATCCTTAATAGGAGTAGGATATTCATCTATGATCTCTCCGACGATTGTTGCATTGGCAAGTTCTTTAAAAAGTTCACATGCCTTTTTCAACGCAAGAATCGTATAATTTGGATCTACGCCTCTCTCAAAACGAAAAGATGAATCTGTGTTCAATCCTTCTTTTTTAGAAGTTTTCCTAATTGAGACAGGATCGAAATAGGCAGCTTCTAAGAAAATATTTTTCGTTTCTTGATTAACTCCTGAATTAAGTCCTCCGTATACACCTGCTAGGCATAAAGGAGTATCTTGTGCGTCTTTAATAACTAATTCCGAACCTGACAGAATTCTTTCCACCTTGTCTAATGTGATAAATTTAGTTCCATCAGGTACAGTTCCTACTTTTATTTTTTGACCATTTATTTTATCTGCATCAAAAGCATGAAGCGGTAGTCCATAGGAATGTAAAATATAATTAGTAATATCTACAGCATTATTTATCGGGGATAAACCGATAACTTTTAATTGATTTTGAAGCCAGTCAGGAGAAGGTTTAATTTCAATATTTTTTAAATATATACCGGAATATCTAGGGCAAAGTTGTGGATTTTCTATCTCTACGGTAATCGGATTTCCTTTGGTTTCATCCAATTTGAAATTTTCAACGGAGATCGTTTGTAATTCAGCCTTTATTTTTCGGCTCTTTAAAGCTGCGTATAAATCGCGTGCAACTCCATAATGAGACATCGCATCTGTACGATTAGGAGTTAATCCTATTTCCAGACAGTAGTCTTTAGAGATCTTGTATACTTCGCTAAGCGGAGTACCTACTTCTAAGTCATTATTTAATACAAGAATTCCTTCATGACTTTTACCTAAGCCTAATTCATCTTCAGCACAGATCATTCCAAAAGATTCTTCTCCTCGTATTTTACTTTTTTTAATCTTAAATTCGCTACCGTCTTCAGTATATAATAGAGTACCCAAAGTTGCTACAGGAACTTTTTGTCCTTTTTCAACATTAGGTGCACCACATACAATTTGTACGATTTCTTTACCTATATTTATTTTGGTTAATTTTAGCTTGTCAGCATTCGGATGTTTTTCACATTCAATAACTTCTCCTACCACAACACCCTTAAGGCTACCTTTTACTGATTCAATTACTTCTACATCTTCCACTTCCAAACCTGTATCGGTAAGTACAGATGCTAATTTTTCAACAGGTATTTCAGTCTTTATATAATTTTGTAACCAGTTATAAGAAATTTTCATTGATTCTATCTATTTATATCAAAAAAATCTTATGTAAATAAATAATTTACATAAGAAGAAAAAAGTGGTTTATATTTTAAATTTATTTTAGCTATTAAGCATCACAGGCATTACCAACATCAGTATATCTTCATTTTCATCGAGTCCGTTAGCCGGTTTTATAATTCCAGCACGATTGGGAGTTGACATTTCAAGAGTAATGTCTTCGGATGAAATGTTATTTAACATTTCATTTAAGAATTTAGAATTAAATCCTATTTTTAATTCTTCACCATTATAATCACAAGGAAGGCTCATATCAGCTTTATTTGAAAAGTCAATATCCTCAGCACTTAATTTAAGTAAATTTCCGTTTAATGCTAAGCGTACCTGCGAAGTTGATTTATTAGAGAACAAGGAGGCTCTTTTTAAAGAGCTTAAGAATAATTGTCTATTTATAGTCAATACATTAGGATTTTCTTTTGGTATTACCGCATCATAATTGGGGTATTTACCATCTATCAATCTACATACCCACTGGGTTTCATTATGGGTAAATCGTGCATTGGTCTCATTAAATTCAATAATCACATCATCATCATAGGCAATCAAAGCATTTTTTAATAAGGTCAGCGGTTTCTTCGGCATGATGAATTCAACTTCTTCATTGGCGGAAACATCTTTTCTAGTATATTTTACCAAACGATGTGCGTCTGTTGCAACAAATCGACATTCGGAATCGGTAAATTGAAAAAGTACGCCGGTCATTACAGGACGCATGGCATCATTTCCGGTTGAAAAAATAGTATTAGCTACAGCTTCTCCTAACACAGATGCTTTCATAGTTATGGATTTATCTGTGTCTAATTCAGGCAATACAGGGTATTGATCTACATCATCCAGTGCTATGAAGTAGTTATCTTTTTCATCCACAATTTCCAATTGATTTCCTTCCTGGGAAAAGGAAAGTGGTTGTTCGGAAAACGTTTTTACTGTATCGGTAAGTAGCTTTGAAGGAACTGCAATTTTGCCTTTATCTGTGCTTTGAACCTGGATGCTGGTTTTCATAGTAGTTTCACCATCAGATCCATAAATGGTTAGTTTATCAGAATCTAGGTCGAATAAAAAATTTTCTAATACAGGTAAAGATGAATTTCCTCCGGTAACTCCACTTATTAATTGTAATGCCTTTAATAATTCTCCGCTTGAAACTATGAATTTCATATATGAATT
Source organism: uncultured Apibacter sp. (assembly GCF_946479295.1). NCBI lineage: Bacteria > Pseudomonadati > Bacteroidota > Flavobacteriia > Flavobacteriales > Weeksellaceae > Apibacter > uncultured Apibacter sp. The sequence continues at coordinate 26,127 of NZ_CAMLFD010000016.1, read as the reverse complement.
TTTTCTTAATATTTACAAAATTAGTTTTTTTAGTTCTAAATCAAACTCTTTTTTTTTATTTTTTATTGAAAAAATTTGAGTATCTATTTTGATAAATGTATAAATAAAAAATTCTTTATGATGTATTTCATTCTTTTGTCTAAAAAAAAATCTTATTATTATGATAAAAAGATAATTTCTATTTTCAAAATATTTTTCAATTAAACAGTTGATAATTTTGTTTTTGAGGTTTTTAATTAAAATGATTATAATAAGTAATTTTTTTGATATGAAGAAATCTAAATATAATTTATTTTTTTAATAAAAATTGTGAATAGTAATAATATATGTGAAATACTTTTTATATAAACAATTTTTAAGATAATGCGTTCTTACAATTAAAAAATGTTATATTTGCAGACTAAAAAAATCTAAAATATCCATTGGGGATGACCGGTTTTGACAGCAAGATCAATGGGTAAGTAAGCATGTCGAGTCACGTAGTGTAATCTCGTAAATCTTCCATTACAAAATTATAACTGGCAACGAAGAATACGCTTTAGCTGCTTAATTAAGACTGAATCATAGTAGGTCTAAGCGATTTCCTTACAAGGTAAGGAAGCTAAATGTCTCTCAAAAGCCCTTCTCTGCGGCGTTTGGTAAAGAGGCACGGGAATGTGGAGATAGAACAGAGTAAGCATCGGATTCTGTTCGAAAATTTTGATGATAAGCCTTTTGTAGAGTGTGAATTCTCAGCAAGCGGACGAAAATTAACAATTCACTAAGCATGTAGAAAGCTTGCGTATTGCTTGTTTGGACGAGGGTTCGAATCCCTCCATCTCCACTTTTTTAACCCGCTCAAATAGCGGGTCTTTCTTTTTATGTGCGAGTATAACAAAGATTTTATCGTTTTAAATTTATTAGATTGTGCCATGTAGTTGCATGTTTTTGATATTTCTATCAATTAAGTTCTACATAATAATTTAACCGTATGGTATTTTTAACTGAAAAAGAGAAAAACATAAAATTAATAAGAGGCGGGTATAATTATTGTATGATATATAAAAAGTTCCTGATCATTCAGGAACTTTTAAAATTAAATAGTACAAATATGATGAAATTAACCAGCTATTTCTTTAGGGTCTTTTGGGAAGAACCGCTTCGGAGATAACTTGAACTACAGGTCTGTCTGTTCCGGCTAAAATTTCATTTACTGCTTTTAATAAGGTCAATTCTTCTTTCAAGTGCGGTGCTGATTGCTCCACTAATTTTGCAGCGAGTCCTGCTGCCGGTACACCTTCAACTGTTTGCTCTAAACGGTCCATTTCTGCTAATGCTTCTTTAGCTTTTTCTCCCCTTCCTATTCTTACACCATATACTTTGTTTCTGCCGGATAATCCTGTAACTTCCAAGTCACCTACTCCCGGTAGACCGAAGGCAGTTTCCATTCGTGCTCCTAAAGCCTGTCCCAATAAAGACATTTCTTTGATTGCACGGTTAAAAGTAGCTGCTTTCAAATTGTGGTGAGGAAATCCCGTTCCTTCTTCTAATCCATCTGCAATTCCTAGAGCAATAGCATATACGTTTTTCATAGGAGCACAGATCTCAACTCCGGTTTCATCATCGGTGGCTTCTATGCAGTATACATCCGTTCTTGCTTCTCTAGCATACATCTGAGAAACCTCTATATCCTTGCATCCAAAAATAGTGGCAGTCGGTTTGCCCTCTGCGCATTCGTTGGCTTTTACTGGACCGGCAATTGCAACAATAGGAGGTATTGATACTCCTTTTTGACGTGCGATAGTTCGAATGGCTTCTGGAAGAAGTTGGATTTTACCCTCTTGATTGGGACAAAATCCTTTTGATGTTAACCAAAGTGCTTTTCCTTTTGAGATCCCCTCCAAAGCCATCTCGGTAATTTTGGGTACACCTACAGAAGCAACAGACATTACAACGACATCAGCTCCTTCCAGTGCTTTATTTAGTTCATCTGAACGATATAGTTTAACTCCTTTCGCAAGCGGTACTTTAGTTCGCGGATGAGGTTTTCCTGCTTCGCATGCATCAATTAAATGATCATCCAACCATGTCCCCCATAGCCGTACTTCCCAGCCTGATTTACATAGTGGGGTGCATAAGCCTGATCCCATGGCTCCAGCTCCTAATATTGTGATTATTGACATTTTTTTAGTTTTTATATTTTGTAAATTTTAGTTATTTATAATTCTGATTTAGGTGATTCCGGCCTAGTGGATGGATACTTTTCAGAAAGAATGTAAAGTTGTTCAAATACATTTTTTAATTGCGGATATAATTTGTGTTGTATTTCAGCAACTTCTTTGTATCTTTCAGATTGGGTTAGATCGGGTTCTATGGTTTCTCCAAACTGGGCCATATATTTCGCTGCATTGGCTACATTTTTAGCCCCGTGAGCCTCTATTCCCGCCATAGCAATGACTGCTGCGCCTAAAGCAGAAATCTCATCTTCTGAGCAAATTGTTATAGGGAGTCCTATAGAATCTGCCATAATTTGTCGCCATAATTTCGAACGAGTTCCTCCACCCATAGCCCGAATAGATTTTAATTTTACTCCCGTGCCTTTTTGGATAGATTCCAGATTAAATTTCATTTCAAATCCGATAGACTCTAAAATGGATCGATACATATGTGCTTTAGAATGGGTTCCTCTCCAACCTACTACTGCTCCTCTTGCTACAGAGTCCCAATAAGGGCTTTGTACAGCATTCCAATAAGGTAAAGTAACAAGTCCTTCGCATCCAGGAGGAATATTAGAAGCTTCTTCATCTAATCTAGGATCAGGCTCTCCTAATAATTTAGGGTCTCCTAAGGATTGGCGAAACCATCCGGCCAGATAAGATCCGGAGGATTGTAAAATTTCGAAAACGAAATTTCCTTTAATTCCTGAAACATGAGTTCTAAAGATTGGGTCGCATTTGTAATTTGTACTTTCTACTCCCGCATTAACGGCAGTCCCTAGATTCAAAAAAGCTATGTCTGGGGAAACAGCAGCTGCACCAATTCCTGCCGCCTGTCCGTCTCCTAATCCCGCGATGACAGGTATAGGTTTGGATAATTTCCATTCTGCAACGAGTTCCGATTTCAATACTTCCATAATCTCTCCGGGAGGTACTAAATTAGCCATTTGTTCTCTTTTTACCCCAGCTATATTTAATAGTTCATCGCTATAGTCAAATTTACGGATGTCTAATAATCCTAGAGAATCCGTGGCAGCTACTGAAGAAATCCATTTTCCGGTAAGATTCCATGCGATATATCCATGTACTTCAACGATTTTATGTGCTTTTTTTAGTATTTCGTTCTCGTTTTCTTTCAACCAGGCAATTTTATATATTCCGGGAGTAACACCAGGAGGTTTTCCAGAAAGATCGTGTATATGCTGAGAACCATAGGCTCTGATTTGCTTTGTTGCACGACCATCCAGCCAGAGAATCCCATTGCGTAAGGGAATGCCGTTTTTATCGAAGGGAGCAAAACTTTCTCGTTGATGGGTAATCCCAATAGCTGAAATTCTTTCTCTGTCTTTAGAAGAAAGTTTTGACAATACTTCTCCAATGCACTCTTTAGTAGTTTCCCACCAACGGATCGGGTTGTGTTCATAAAAATCCATAGCAGGTGTATGAAGTTGTATATTTCTTTTAGCAGTATGCCAAACATGTCCGTTTTCATCAACAATAATTGCTTTGGTAGACGTAGTTGAAGAATCGATAGCAATTACTAAAGGACCGTCATGTGCTTTTTTTGTGTCCATAGTTTATAATTTTTTTGTGGTTTTAGTTTAATTGAAAGTCAATTAAACAAATATATTTACTAAATCGAAACTATGCAAGTATTAAACGAAACTTTTTTTACTAATATTTGTAATATTATAATTTAATCGAAAGAAAAATGAATTTAAAAATTGATTTTTGTGAATGGGATAATATACAAACTCTTTTTTGTTTTTTTTAAATAGATAATTTTATTGATTTTTTATAATTAAAATATATAAATAAGGTTTTATTTTTTTAATAGAAATAGAGTTTATCCTTTAAAATTATGATATGTGTTTTGTTATTAGAAGCATAAGTATTATTATCCTCCGAGCATCTTTTTTATATGATTTAATTTCATTAAGGCTTCTATAGGTGTTAATGTATTGATATCTGTTTTTAATAGCTCTTCTCGAATATTTTCTAATACAGGATCGTCTAACTGAAAAAAACTCAGTTGCATGTTTTCGTCTGTTAAGGTTTTTGTTCTTTCTTTAAATTCTTCTTTAGAACTATTGTTTTCCAATGTTTTCAAAATTTGTTCTGCTCTTTGAGTTAAAACAGTAGGCATACCCGCTAATTTTGCTACATGTATACCAAAACTATGCTCACTTCCTCCGGGTATGAGTTTTCTAAGAAATACAATGGTCCCGTCCAATTCTTTAATGCTAACATTAAAATTTTTTATTCTGAGAAAGGAGGTAGTCATTTCATTAAGCTCGTGATAATGAGTTGCAAAAAGTGTTTTAGGGTGAGAAGGGTGTTCATGTAAATATTCGGCAATTGCCCAAGCTATGGAGACCCCGTCATAGGTACTTGTTCCTCTTCCTATTTCATCTAATAAAATCAAACTACGATCGGATATATTATTCAGTATACTTGCTGTCTCATTCATCTCCACCATAAAGGTAGATTCACCTTTAGACAAGTTATCTGAAGCACCTACCCGGGTAAATATTTTATCTACAATCCCGATACTTGCATTTTTTGCCGGTACAAAACTGCCTATTTGTGCCATTAAAACGATAAGTGCTGTTTGTCTTAGCAACGCTGATTTTCCCGCCATATTTGGGCCTGTTATCATCAATATTTGTTGCTTTTGATCATCTAAATAAACTGAATTCGCTACATAAGACTCTCCTAAAGGGATCTGTTTTTCTATAACCGGATGTCTGCCCTCTATTATGTCAATGGTTTTAGTGTCAGTAATTTGCGGATGAGTATAAGAATTATCCTGTGCTGCTTCTGCGAATGAAAGTAAGGTATCGATGGTTGCAATTAGAGAAGTATTATGTTGAATATCAATCAAATTATTTTTTATTTTTTGGCAGAGGTTTTTAAATAATTCGGATTCCAAAATACTTATTTTTTCTTCGGCTCCCAGAATCTGTGTTTCATATTCTTTTAATTCTTCAGTTATATATCTTTCAGCGTTAACAAGAGTTTGTTTTCTAATCCAATCTGAGGGGACTTTATTTTTGTGCGTATTTCTAACTTCTAAATAGTATCCGAATACATTATTAAAATCTATTTTTAAGCTAGGAATCCCCGTTTTTTCCGATTCACGTAAGCATAAATTCTCTAAATATTCTTTCCCGTGATTTTTAAGTTCTCGTAATTTGTCGAGATCTTCGGAGATACCTTCTTTTATAACGTTTCCTTTCGATAAAGCTACGGGTAATTCATCATGTAGTTGGGTTTGTAACAGTAAAACTACCTCTTTTAAATCTTTAAACTCTCCAAAATTCTTAAGCGTTTTATGATTTTCATCTTTCAGGATTTTTTCAATTTGAAGGTAGTTAACTAAAGAATCTTTTAAATATCCAAGTTCTTTAGGAGAAATACGTTCTCCGGCCAGTTTTCCCAACAACCTTTCAACATCTGATATGCCTTTAAGTTCCTCGGAAATACTATAAGTAATTTCCGGAAATTTTAAAAAAAAGTCAACTACATCCAATCTACGGTTTATAATATTTATCTCTTTTAAAGGAGTGAGAAGCCATCTTCGCAGCATTCTTCCTCCCATATTCGTATGGGTTCTATCTAATATTTTTAATAACGAAACCGATTGTGGATCGGAAGTGCCTATAAGTTCTAAATTCTTTATGGTGAAATCGTCCATCCAAACAAAGGTTTCTTGCGGCAATCGTTGGATATTGGATATGTGATCAAGTAGTTTATGATGTGTATCCTCAACTAAATAAGCAAAAACTGCACCGGCGGCAATGATGGCTGCTTTCATTTGATCCATACCAAAACCTTTTAAAGATTTGGTTTTAAAATGTGTAGTTAGTTTGTCATAAGCATAATCATACTGAAATGCCCAATCGTCCAATTGAAAAGCATATGCTTGATGTGCAAAAGGTAGGGGGCGGTTTCGCTGATGAATGATTTCGGTAGGCTTAAAATTATCAATCAGATGATGGAGCTTGTGTTCATCTCCTTCAGCAACAAGAAATTCACCTGTAGAGATGTCAAGTAAAGCCATACCATATAAATTTTTTTCTTGGTGTACGGACAATAAAAAATTGTTGCTTTTTGCCTCTAAAACTTTATCATTAAAGGTAACTCCAGGGGTAACTAATTCTGTAACTCCGCGTTTAACTATTCCTTTTGCCATAGAGGGGTCTTCCAACTGATCGCAAATGGCAACTCTAAGTCCTGAACGTACTAATTTAGGTAAATATACATCTAATGAATGGTGTGGAAACCCGGCTAACTCAGTATGAGTAGCTTGTCCGTTAGCTCTTTTAGTGAGTACAATTCCCAAAATTTTGGAAGCTTTTATGGCATCTTCTCCAAATGTTTCATAAAAATCTCCAACACGAAAAAGCAACATAGCATCCGGATATCGCGCTTTTATGCTGTTATATTGCTTCATTAAAGGAGTTTCTTTAGTCTTACCCATTACTTATGAGATTATAGATAGTAGGTGTTAATTTACATGAATTTGCTAAATTACCACTTATTAATGATTTTAAAAAATTGCCATTTTAAATGAGCGAAGGCTTTTTTCCATGTAGAACAATTCTTTTAAATCGGATTTGAACATTTTTTTATGACTTTTGTCATGCAGAGATATAATAAAATAAGATATTATCATTTTAATAATTAAAATAGGATAGGGGCTATGTGAATAACTCATCAATATAAAATGGTTAAGCTAAAAAAATTAAGAATTGTTAAGTATTGGTATTTCAATACTTTTATATACACCTTGAAGTGATGAGACTTACCGGAAGGCTTACAAATATTAGCAATTCGTAATTATCTCCCATAAAAAAAGCATATATTAAAATCCAGAATAATAAATAAAAAACCAAGATAGTATGTTGTGAAGAAATATATAAATCTTCAGAAATATTTTTATTTGAATATTGGCTTATCCAGCCAAAAATCAATATTACTAAGAGGATTAATAAAATAGGTATTTGATATTCGAAATGAAATTTGGGAATGGTTAATTGATTAGCCCAGTTAGCAAGATAAGAAAATGAATCGGTAAGTAGAGTTATTTCAAGTGCAAGGATACCCGTAACTAATACTCCTGCAATATATTGGGATATATTTATTTTTTCTTTATAATTAACAATAGTCATAAACAGAAATAAAAATACAATAATAATGGTGGGAAAATATAAAAGACTTGAAATGGAAGCAAGCATACCAATATTAAAATATTTCAATTGAGAAGATTTTTTAAAGATACCCAACATTAACAATAACGCTAATGAAAGCAGTAAATAGGTAATTCCAATGTTTAAATTAGAGAATTCATTACATGATGGTATAAATAAAAGATTATAGATGGCTACTCCCCAAATTTTTCTTTTTTTTCTAAATTTTGAACATAAGATGGTAATGAGATTTAAAGCATAGGATAGCGAGCTGATAGTTGCAATTGTCCATATCTCAGAAACAGAAGTAATTTTTGAATTCAAATAAAATATAATAACTCCTAAAAAAATGATCCACAAGCCGAAAACGGGAAAAAAATATTTGTTAAAAGGGGAGTTCGAGTACATTTTTTTATATATTTGCTACAAAAATATAAAAAAACCTATTAAATCATGACTGAATTAATTCTTGGAATTGGGAAATTATTTACATGGTCTTATAAAATATTGCCTATTATTGGTCATTTTGTGGATTGGTTTTATGTGGTGGTTCTTTGTTTATTTTTATTGTATTGGTGTAAAAGAATTATTGGTTTTACACAAAAAGACAATAAATATGACGGAGACCATCTATAATAATTGATTAGTAGATCTTAGTACTCATTGCTATATATTTATGAGATTTTTTTTCATTTTTATATCCACTTTTTTTCTAATCTTAGCTTGTGAAGATAATAAGATTAAGGAATTAAAATTAAAAACAAACCGTTCCGGAATTTCTAGCGACTCTTTATTTTTTCTATCTGATACAGTAACGATTACCGCGGTTGGAGATATTATGTTGGGAAGTAATTATCCCTCATTCACGTATTTGCCGGAAGTTAACATACTTGAAGGAATTACTCCTACTCTTAAAGAAAAATCAGATCTAATTATAGGTAATTTAGAAGGAACCTTATTTGATTCCGGAGGGAAACCGAAAAGATGTTCCAATCCAGCGTATTGTTTTGTATTCAGAACACCATCTTCTTATGGAAAGTATTTAAAACAGGCAGGGTTTGATTTTTTGAGTTTAGCCAATAATCATAGTAATGATTTCGGGACATTTGGAAGAGAAGCAACCAAAAAAAATCTGGATATTCTGGGAATACAATATGCAGGAATATTGAATCAATGTGAGTATGCAATTAAAAAAAAGAATGGAATACGGTATGCTTTTATAGGAGCAGGGCATAATCTCGGATTGGTTAGCTCAACTAAATATGATGATGTGAAAAGAATAATAAAAGAAGTGCGTCCAAAAGCTGATATAATCATTGTCATGTTTCATGGAGGAGGAGAAGGAGCTTCTTATCAGCGTATACATTTCAAAAGAGAATTTTATGCCGGCGAAGACCGTGGAAATGTTGTTGAATTTGCTCACGTTTGTATTGATGCCGGTGCTGACCTTATTATAGGTAGCGGTCCTCATGTAACAAGAGCAGTTGAGATTTACAATAATAAATTTATTGCCTACAGTTTGGGTAATTTCGCTACTTACGGAAAAATTACGCTTAATGGTCCTAATGGAAATGCTCCAATTCTTAAAATTAAAACTGATGTTAAAGGGAATTTCATTTCATGCAAAGTGCTTTCAACATTTCAAAGTAAAGGATCAAAAAACGGACCGGAAATCGACCCTGAACATAGGGCATTGAAATATATTAAATACTTGAGTAATACAGATTTCCCCAATAGTCGTTTAAAATTTTCAGCATCAGGAGAAATTAAAACAAATCATTAGTAACTAAAATAATATAAAATTAAATTCACTTCTTTACAAAGCCAAGGAGAATCTAGATTTAAATTATTGTATTATTTAGTTTGAATTTGTTGAAAAGTTACCTTATTTATTTAAAGGAGAATAATTATTTTATTTTTTCTTATATACCTGCTGGTATAGTGTCTTGGTTCGTCAATTGAGCTATTTAAATGCGTTAGCATTGATATCTATACACTTAGGAAGTAGTTGATAAAAAAGAAAAAAATAATTGGATAATTGTTTTTTTTATCTAAAACTATATTTTATTTTTATGTCAGTCTTACTAAGTATACTATTTAATGAAAATAAAATATATCTTTTTTTTATGGGTAATAGCTCAATTAATGCTATCGGCCCAAATTCCAAGCTATTACAGTTCAATAGATTTTTCAAAAAATAAGGAGGAGTTGAAGGCAGATATTTCATCTTTACTCACTACTACCCATACCACTTTATTATACTATAGTAATGCAAAAAAGCCGGATGTTTGGAAAACTTTAAAATTATCAGATTTGGATCCGGAAAATGTCCAACAAAATACTGTTTTGTTGATATATGGGTATCATGACGATCCTGAGGATCTCATGCATAATCGGACCAGAAGTGTAGATTCATCTTGCCATAAATCTTCTTGCAAAGGGCTTTGGACGAGGGAACATGTTTTTGCAAAATCACTAGCATATCCGAAACTAATCACTACTTCAAGAGGCCCCGGAACTGATGCTCATAATTTAAGGGCTGTTGATCAACAATATAATATACGACGCAGCAATAGAAATTTTGCTGACGGATCGGGAAACTCAGGCAATGTCTCATCTACAGGTTTTTATCCTGGAGATGAATGGAAAGGGGCTATAGCGAGAATAATTATGTATATGCATGTTAGATATCCGTATCAATGCGAAGCAAAAAATACGGCAGAAAGTTCTTATACATATAGTGCTGAAATGCCAGATTTATATATAAAATGGAATGCCGATAAGGATCCATCGTTATTTGAAAAGTTAAGAAATGAAGTTATTTACAACATACAAGGAAATAGAAACCCGTTTATTGACAATCCTTATATAGCAACTCTTCTTTGGGGAGGCCCTAGTGCATTAAATACATGGGGTTATATGTCAGTTGAAGAACTTATTAATTCGGCTGAGTGTAAAGTTTATCCAACGATTACCTCTGATAATTTTGTTTATGTAAAAGGAGCTAATATTAAAGCTATATATATTTATAACATTTCAGGTAATCTACTCAATTACATTACATACATTAATGATGAAAGAATTCCAATTCCTAATCAAGTAGGTATTTATTTTATAAAATTGGTTACAGATAAAGGAAATCAAAATTTTAAAATATTTAGAAAACCTTAGTAATTTATATAATTTGAAGTTAATATAAAGGAAATTATTTGAAAACTAATGTTTTACTGTTAGATGTAAAAAAAGTGTGAATTAATAAATGTAATAATTTGAAAACCTAATGAAGGTGTTTTTTATTATTATAATTAACTGATAGGATGTTCTTCAATGGTACTCTCTAATTATGTGACTTGACGAAAATAATTAATTTAGGTTAATTGGTTTAAAATTTCAATAAATTATTTTTAATATAATTACTTATGCTAATTTGATAAATTTATAGCTAAAGATTGTTTGTTATTCATGAAATAAAAAAAGTATATAATTAATATTAATATTAGTTTTAAATAATTAATAAATTAAAAAAAAACTATATTTGTTCTCATTGATTATTTATTTATTATTATTTTTGCTTATTAAAAAATAAAATATAAAATTAATAACCATGAAAAAGTTTACTTTTAAGTTTTTTACCTTTTCCCTTTTAGGGATAATGTTAATAATGCAATCTTGTAGTAATGAGGATAGCCTGTTAGATTCTTCCTCGTTGTCAACAGCTTCCGATGGAACACTATCTACTTTTGGCTTGTCTAATAAATCAGAAAAAATAAGGACATTAAATTATAATGATTTAATTGAAATAAAGAATAAGCTAAATAAGGCCAAAATTAATTTACCTGATTTAGAATTAAAGGAACCTTCAAAGTCTGATAAAATCAAACCCTTTGTACAAGTCCTTAAAGTTAGCACTAAAACTGCTCATCCTGATCGTTCAGGTAAAACTATAGATGTATCAGGGGTGTTTTTGTTACCTACTAATTTAATTCCCAGTAGTTCATTAAAAAATCGTATAATAATTGCACCTCCACCTACTTATACTTATAATAAATTAGCTCCATCTAATGCATTTAAAGGTTTTAAATGGACGGATGATGATTTGCATTTTAATTATTTGGCTTTTTGGACTATTCAAGCCTATAACGGATTTATAGTTTTCTTTCCTGATTATCCGGGGTTTGGGGATTCATATAAACAATGTCAACACCCCTTTTTAGATTCCAAAGCAATGGTTAATTCTACTTTAGATTTGTTTAAATCAGCAAAGGTAACTTTAACCAAGAATGGATATAAATTTAAAAAAGACTTAATTATAACCGGGTATTCTTTAGGAGGTTTTATTGCAGCCTCTTTAGCTCGTGAAATTGAAACCAATCCTTCTCATGGTTTAAGCGTTGACTTATTGGTGACAGGAGGAACTCCTTGTAATTTGAAACAAATAATCGATTCAATAAGAGCTTCGAAAAAAACTGAACATAATTATTTTATTGCCTATGGACTATGGGGGTATCAAAAAAATGCCTATCCTTATATAAATATTACTGATTTTTTGAAAGAACCATATGCTTCTAAATCACTTTCATGGTTCGATGGAACTCACTATGATTCAGATGTAAATTCGTATTTTTCAAACAGACCTAAAGATATTTATACTGAAAAATTTATGAAATCATTAGATACGGATGCTACTATTTCTTATGTGAATGATATTCTTGTAGAAAATAGTGTAAAACCTTGGAAAAATAAATGTAAATTTATAATGACGCATGGCGTTTCCGATCTGTCAGTTAATTACCAAAATGCTTCTGATTTTTCAAAACAACAAAATCAAATAGGAGGGAAGGTCACTTTTATACCTACTGTAGGAGAGCATGAAGAAGGAGTAATTCCTTATTATCTTAATGCATCCTATTTTACGGCGATTTATAAATAACATTAGTAATTGATGGGAAAAAACAGGCTTTATAAAAAAGAGCCTGTTTTTTTATTTTTTTAAGCTCTGTAAATATCCAATTTTAAATAAATCTGAGGTAGGCTTTATTAGTAAATAATAATATTTTGTTAGAAGATAAATAGGTATATAAATAGATGTAATTAAATTAAATTGATATTTTTTATGATTAAAATTATGTTAAATAATTGTATTTAAATTGTTAATTTTGTTTGATAAAAAATAAAATAACCTTATAGTTATGAAGAAAAAAATTTATAAAATTTTAGTATTATCCTTAATGGGTATAATGCTAACTATTCAATCTTGTAACAATGAAGACAGCTTAGCTGATGTTTCTTCTAATTCAGTTGAAAAAGCTTCCAATACAAAGTTGGATGAAGTACCTGTTAAATCAGAAGTTATAGCGACTTTTGATTCGAGTGATTTAGTGACTATGAAAAATAAATTAGCGGGATTAGGTATTGATGTTTCGGGTTTTAAAATTGATAAATCAGAATCTTCAAAAACCAAATTACCTGGTTTATTGCCATATGTGAAAGCATTGAAAGTGACAACTAGAACTCCACATCCTAATCGCTCGGGAGGATATATTGATGTTTCAGGAGTTTTATTGCTTCCATCAAAAACTATTTTTACCGATTTACAGAAATTTCGTATTATGGTTGCAACACCTCCTACTTATACGCTTAATAATGAAGCGCCGACAAATTTATTTAAAAATTTTAAATCAAAATTAAAAGATAATGATTTTCAGCTTAATTTCTTAGCCTTCTTTACGCTTCAAGCAAGTAACGGATTTATTGTATTCTTCCCTGATTATCCTGGATTCGGAGATTCGTATAAACAATGCCAACATCCGTATTTAGATTCCAAAGCTATGGTTAATTCAACTTTAGATTTATTAAAAGCGTCTCAAAACACACTTTCATCTGAAGGGTATAGATATAAATCTGAATTAATTATTACCGGTTATTCGTTGGGTGGTTTTGTTGCTGCATCGATAGCTAGAGAAATTGAAACGAATCCTTCTTTGGGATATACGTCCAATTTATTATTTACAGGGGGAACTCCTTGTAATTTGAAACAAATTACAGACATCGTAAGAGCTTCGAAAAAAACTCAACATACTTATTTTCTTACTTATGGATTATGGGGATATAAGTTGAATGCCTATCCTAATATAAATATTAAAGATTTCTTAAAAGAGCCATATGCCTCGACTTCCTTATCTTATTTTGATGGCACACATGGTGATCTAGAAGTAAACGCTTATTTTTCTCAATATCCTAAGAAAATGTATACTGAAAAATTCATTAAATATCTTGATACAGATCCAAGTTTAGCGTATATGAATGATATACTTAATGAAAATAGTGTAAAACCTTGGAAAAATAAATGCAGATTTATAATGACCCATGGGACATCTGATGTTTCTGTATATTATCAAAACGCCTATGATTTTTCAATTCAACAAAATAAAAATGGAGGAAAAGTAACTTTCATTCCTACAGAGGGAGATCATATTATAGCGGTAAAACCGTATTTTGATAAAATGACTTTTTATACGGCTCTTTATAAATAATTTTTTTAATTTATTATCAAAAAAGCAGATTTATTAAATATAGGTCTGCTTTTTTATTGATAAGTCAGGATTATTTTAAATATTTTATAAAAGCCCAAATTTTTCTTTTATTTAAATATTTCATATTTTTATCATTTATATATGCTTCTCTTTCAAAACTAATTTTATGATACGCTATATTTGTGTTTTTATATTTTATAAGATTAATTACATATTCTACTAAATAACAAATAAAGAAAAAGACCCAAAGCATTTCCAGCTGTTGTCTCAAATGTATTTTTTCATGATTAATTAATATTTTGTTGTGTTTTAGGTATTTGTAACGTATAAAAATAAACGGAAATATGGTCATTCCCTGGAAATCACCATAAAATAGATATGGAAAATATATTATCATTTGATGTCTACAAGTTTATAATTAAAGAATTTAATTTTTTTCGTTGATTTTCTGTATTAACGAATAATTCTAATTAAAAAATACGGCTCTGTCCATGACGGATATATATCCATATATTTTATTAGCCCAATCACTATATCTAAGTTTTTATATATTTATGTTTAATAAATGAATTTGTTGATAAACTAAAAAATAATTATAACTTTAAAAGTATAAGAAGATATTTGTTCTTTTTTCAATAGTAAAAATAAAATAAATAAATTATATACTAATTACTTAAATAAGCCAATAATTAATTTTTTAACAAATTTTGTACCTTTACGTTGTTTTGAAAACAAATTCTATTATACACTCAATTTTTCCGATTTTAGAAAAGAGTATTTTAAGTTCGGAAGTACAAATTTTTTTAGAAAATAAAAGTAACATTAATATATCTGTATTAGGATCTGCAGGTTCTTATATTAATATCTTTAGCAGTTATTTATTTAACTTGTTGAATAAAACTATATTTATGGTTTTTTCAGATAAGGAAGAAGCGGCTTACGCCTTGAATGAGATAGAGGGCATTTTTGGTAAAGAAAAAGTTTTGTTTTATCCAACTTCACATTTAATTCCTTATCAACTTGAAGAAGTACAAAATGCAAATGTGGTTTTACGAACTGAAGTTATAAACAGTATAACGCAAATGCAAAGCCCTAAGATTATTATTACCTATGCTGATGCGATCACAGAGAAAATAATCACTAAATCCGAACTAAAATCGATAAGCTTAAAGATAAAAGTAGGTGAAAAAATAAATTCGGATTTTCTTAATGAAACTTTATTTACCTTTCACTTTAAAAGAACCGATTTTGTAACGCAACCAGGAGAATTTTCATTGAGAGGAGGTATTTTGGATGTATTTTCCTATTCTGACGAAAAACCTTATCGTATAGGATTTTTTGGAGATGAAGTGGAAGCGATACGTAAATTTAATATTGAAACTCAGCTTTCTGAAGAAAAAGTTGATGAATTTATGATCGTCCCAAATATAGATGCTTCTAATCTTGAAACGCTAAAAGTATCATTTTTAGATTATTTACCTTCCGATGCCCTATTTATAGGAAAAGATTTATCTGTATCATTATCAACCATAGAAAAAAAATTTAATAAAGCAGAAGAAATCTATGCTACCTTATCGCAAACTATAAAACGAAGTGAACCGTATGATTTATATATACAGCCGGATGAATTTATTTCCAAATTACAATCTCATTCTTGTATTGAATTTTCATCCGTTCCATATTTTAAAGAATTTAAATCAGTTCGATTAGATCAAACGGAACAACCCAGTTTTCATAAACAGTTTGAATTATTAGGGCAAGATTTGCTTGAGAAAGAAAAATTAAAATATAAAAATTTCATAACATTTCAGTCAGAAAAGCAAGAAAGTAGACTTCAAGATATATTTTCTGAAATAGAAAAAGAAATACCTTTTACCGGATTTATTGCAAATGTGAATAAAGGTTTTGTAGATCATAATTCTAAATTCCAAATCTATACAGATCATCAAATTTTTGAAAGATATCACCGCTATAATTTACGTAATTCCTTTTCGAAATCGGAGTTTTTAACGTTAAAAGAACTTACCGATTTAAAAGTCGGAGATTATGTAACGCATATCGACCATGGGATTGGTAAATTTATGGGATTGGTTAAAATAAAAAATGATGATAATTTACAAGAAACCATTAAACTCGTTTATAAAAATAATGATATTCTTTATGTAAACATCCATTCACTACATAAAATTTCCAAATTTTCAGGTAAAGAGGGCGGAGAAATTACTCTGAATCAATTAGGTTCGGCAGCTTGGAAAAATCTTAAGAATAAAGCAAAAAGGAAAGTTAAAGAAGTAGCATTTGATCTTATTAAATTATATGCGGATAGGAAGACAAAACCGGGATTTTCTTTTTCGCCTGACGGTTATTTGCAAAACGAACTGGAAGCTTCTTTTATGTATGAAGACACACCTGATCAAGAAAAAGCTACACAGGAGGTGAAAAATGATATGGAAAAACCTATTGCTATGGATAGGCTTATCTGTGGAGATGTAGGTTTTGGTAAAACGGAAATTGCCATACGAGCTGCCTTTAAAGCAGCAACAGATGGAAAACAAAGCGCTATTATGGTACCGACAACCATATTGGCCTTACAACATTATAAAACTTTTGTTTCCAGGTTAAAGGATTTTCCGGTTCGTGTTGAATATTTAAATCGCTTTAAAACAGCTGGGCAAAAAAAAGAAATAATACAATCTCTGGCGGAGGGTAAAATAGATATTATTATTGGCACTCAACAATTAATAGGAAAAGATGTTAAATTCAAAGATTTAGGTTTATTGATTGTTGATGAAGAACATAAATTCGGAGTTTCAGTAAAAGATAAATTAAAAACTATAAAAACGACGGTAGATACATTAACATTAACTGCTACTCCTATCCCTAGAACTCTTCAATTTTCATTAATGTCAGCTAGAGATATGTCTGTAATTAAGACTCCACCGCCTAATAGGCAACCCGTTCAAACGCAGCTTATAGGTTTTAATGAAGAACAAATACGAGACGCAATCATTTATGAGCTTAATAGAGATGGGCAGATTTTATTTATTAACAATAGAATAGAAAACTTAGACATACTCGCCGGCATGATTAAACGTTTGGTACCAATGGCTAGAATAGCCATTGGACATGGACAGATGGAAGGAAAAAAACTTGAAAAAATAATGATAGATTATATGGAGGGAAACTACGATGTTTTAATTTCAACTACAATTATTGAATCCGGATTAGATGTTCCTAACGCAAATACTATTTTCATCAATGATGCTCAGAAATTTGGTTTAGCAGATTTGCATCAAATGCGAGGAAGAGTAGGAAGGTCTAATAGGAAAGCCTTTTGCTATCTTATTACACCGCCATTAGATGTCATAACTTCTGAAGCTAGAAAGCGTTTACAAGCTATAGAGCAGTTCTCTGATTTAGGCTCCGGATTTAATATAGCAATGAAAGATCTGGAAATAAGAGGAGCAGGGGATTTGCTTGGGGCTGAACAGAGTGGTTTCTTTGCTGAAATTGGATTTGAAGCGTATCAACAAATTTTGAATGAAGCTATTGAAGAATTAAAAGAAGATGAATTTTCTGATTTGTTTGTCGAAGAAAATGAGAAAAAGGATTTTGTGTCAGAAGTGCAGATCGATACGGATTTCGAATTGTTAATACCGGATCAATATATAAATAAAGTAGAGGAACGTTTTTCTCTTTATCAAAAATTATCAGAAATTAAAAACGAAGATGAGCTTATTAATTTTAAAAATGAGCTTATCGATCGTTTTGGAAAATTACCTAAACAAACCCAGGAATTATTAAAGAGTGTAAAATTAAAATGGATTTCAAAATCATTAGGATTTGAAAAATTATTAATTAAGAATGGAGTTTTATTAGCATATTTTCCCATGAATGCGCAATCTAAATATTATCAATCAGATATTTTTAAAAAGGTTCTTGAATTTTTGCAAAATAATCCATCTGAAGCATCTTTAAAACAAAAAAATATTAACGATACTTTACAGCTTTATTTAAGAAAAGATAATATAATGAAAATGGATGACATTTTAGATTTTATGGTGAGTATCAATACATTTATCAATTCATGAAAGAAGTCCGTATAAAAAATGTATCTTCGCATTTATTATTATATTTTAAAAGTTTATGTTTCAATCACGCTTATTTAATAGTTTTGATAAGCTTTTAATCTTATTACTAATTGTAGCGACCTTTCCTCTGCTATTTCTTTCATTTTATAATGAACCATCAGCAGATGATTATGCTTATGCGATAAAATTATTTAAAGATTCTTTTTTTAATATAGAATATTATGAATATATGCATTGGGGAAGTAGATATACTGCAACCGCTGTATTAATTACCAATCCTATTCATTGGGGCTATTTTTTCGGTTATAAAATAATATCCATATGTATGATCGTATTTTTTATATACGCTTCATATTTTATGTTTTATCAAATAACAAAGAAGAAAATTTTATCGATAAAACTTGCTTCACTATTATCTTTTGTGTATATTTTCTTATTACCAGGAATTGATTCTGCTTTTTATTGGCTTTCAGGTTCTGCTACTTATCATTTAGGGAACATTTTTTTTTTAATGTATATAGGTTGTTCTGCTAAGATTGCAGAAAAAAATAAGATCTTTTTAACAATAAGTCTTTTTATTCTAATTTTTCTGATAGTTGGTTGTAATGAAATATCCATGATTTATTTACTTCTATATAATTTTCTTTTTTTAAGCTATAATTATTATACAACTCGTAGATTTTTTACTCTACATTTTTATCTTTTTACTTGGACCGTTCTTTTGACATTTTTTATACTCATTGCACCTGGGAATTATGAGCGATCTCATTCTATAATCAATCCATTGTCATTATCAGAATTTTTTTTAAAATCGTTAAGAAAAACTATTGTATTAATTTTTAGATATGCATTAATTTCCTTTATAATTACTTTTCTGACTTTCTATAATCTAAGAAAGCCCTTACAGAATATTAAATTAAAGATGTTGACATTGCCTTATTTAATTTATATTCCCTTATTTTTTGTTATAATTTTTATTGGATGTTTCCCCAGTATATATAGTTTAGGAAGTTATCCGCCTTTACGAACAGTAAATGTGATTTTTTTTGCGGTTTTGATCTTAATAATGATAGTATGTTACAAATTAGTTTCTTGTCCATTAACTAAAAAATTACAGGTACCACAGATTTTAAGTATTATTATTTTGCTAATTATAGTTTTAGGTTATACTTTTGTCATAGGCGATAAAAATGTTTATGATATTAGTAATAATATTTATAACGCATATGAAGATATATTAAGCGGTAAAGCTCAGAAATATAATAAAGAAGTTCATGAAAGATATAACATTATACAAAGCTCAAAGGAGGATACTTTATATTTGCCTCCGTTACAAGCAAAACCGCAAATCATTTATCATTCAGATATAAGCCAAGATCCGAAGCATTTTTATAACGCATCTATGGCTGAATTTTTTAATAAAAAAGCGATCATAAAAAAATAATAAACATATAATACATAAACCATGAAAACTAATTGTGTAGTTGTTCCTTGTTATAATGAAGAATTCAGGTTGCCAGTTAAAGATTTTGAAAAAAGTCTTGTTGAAGAAAATAACCTTTTTTTCTGTTTTGTTAATGATGGTAGCTCAGACCAAACATTAAAGATCTTAAATGATTTGTATCAAAAATTTCCCGAAAAAGTTTTAGTAGTAGATAAAAAACAGAATGCAGGCAAAGCAGCAGCCATTTTTACTGGTATTAATGAAGCTTTTAATTGGAAAAATTTTGATATTTTTGGGTATTTGGATGCCGATCTTGCTACTTCAGTAGAAGAATATAGTCGTGTATGTTCCTATCTGAATGAAAACATTATATTTGTATTCGGCTCAAGAGTGAGGAGAATCGGTTCCCATATTAAAAGAAAATTGCATAGACATCTAATTGGAAGAATTTTTGCTACCTTATCCAGTACAATGTTAGATTTACCTGTGTATGATACTCAGTGTGGAGCTAAAGCATTTTCAAATGAAGTAGCTAAAAATATTTTTACAGATCCATTTATTTCAAATTGGAGTTTTGATATCGAAATTTTCTTTAAATTTATAAATGTTGTAGGTAAAGACAATGTTGAAATAAGAGCAAAAGAAATTCCTTTAGAAGCTTGGAGAGATGTTGGAGATTCAAAAGTTAAATTTTCTTACTCATTGAAGCTCCCTTTTGAGTTATTTAGAATAAAAAGATATTATAAGAAAGCATAATGCTCTTCTTATATATTGTTAGATATTTAATATAAATTTTATGAATAAATACCTGATTGTAGGCTTAGGAAATATAGGAGAAAAATATAACAATACTCGACACAATATAGGCTTTTTGATAGTTGAAAGATTAGTTGTACAGTTAGAAGGTAATTTTAAATCTGCCAATTTCGGACAACTTTGTGAAACATCATATAAGGGAAGAAAAACATTTATTCTTAAACCGAATACTTATATGAATTTAAGTGGAAATGCAGTTAAGTACTGGGTTACAAAAGAAAAAATTAAACTAGAAAATTGCTTGATAATTTGTGATGATTTAAGCCTACCTTTTGGTACAATACGAATTAAATCTAAAGGAAGCAGTGCTGGACATAATGGGTTAAAAAGTATTGAAGAACTATTGCAAACGAAGCAATATCCACGATTTCGTTTTGGAATAGGTGATGATTTTTTAAAAGGGAAACAAATTGAATATGTTTTAGGAGAGTGGGATGAGAAAGAGAAAATGATGCTTAGTGATAGAATAAATAAAAGTGTGGAAGCAGTAATGTCTTTCATTTTTTCAGGTATAAACAATACGATGAATCAATACAACGGTAAATAAATCAATTTTATTAGAAAAAATATTTGATACTAATTTTTTATAAGAATTTCCAAAAAATAAGATCAAAATATTTTTAATAAAAATTCATGACTAATTAATTTAATAAAACTAATACCGAAATATTCAGTTATCAGGTCTGATTAAGTTTATAAATATTACTTATTTTTTTCGACGGATGATAAAGAGGGATAATTATCAAGAGTTTCAAATATGTAATGCTTATCTTCCTTTAAGACAGAAATAAATTTTTGTAAAGAATCTGCGTACTGCGGTTTATTAAACATTCTGTCGTGGACCAAAATAACAATAGAATTTGGACTGTGAGTTTTTCCGTATTTTAAAGTATTTTTTACCTTTCTTATCATTTCAGTAGCACTCTCAACTGGTATATTAGTGTGAACAAATCTCCATTCCAAATCCCAACCGTAAACTGAATAACCTATTGAGTCAAGTTTTTTTGCTACATTAAATGCAGATGATTCACCTTTAATTTCGTGATTTACAGCCCAAGTATTTCTACCCGGAAGTCGAGCGATTTTATGTTTCAGTTTTAATTTGTTTTCCGCGGTAATAAAATCCTGTAATGCTGTTTTAGAGTTTTTATAAAATAAGGAATATTTATTATTTGCATGAGAATTGCTGTGGTTACAAACTATAAATAAAGGGTTATTATTAATAGAATCCACTAATTTTTCTTGTACTATTCCCGAATTATGCTGACCTATCATAAAGAAAGTAGCTCTAATATTATATTTTTCCAATATATTTCTGCAGTTATTAGTACCAGGTAATTGAGGACCGTCATCTAATGATAGGTACACATAGTATTTATTAGAAGAATCCTTGGCTAAACCTTTATGCGTTTTTAGTTTTAAAGAATCCTTATTATTTTTTGTGGATTTATCTAATTTATGAGGATTTTTAATTTGAATTAATGAATCATCTGTTTTATGATTTTTTGTTTTATCTGTTTTTTTTGAAGAAGAATTGAGATCAGAATTGGAAATATGGGATTCTTTAGGTTTATTTTTTATCTCGTTATTGTCTTTAGTGCAACTTAATAGTCCTATAAATAAGAGTAGGATGAAACAATATAATTTCATATGTTATCAGTAGTTTTAAAATTTTAAAATATTAATTAAATTAAAATTTAATCAAGAAATTAGCATAACATAAATCATGCCATATTTGTTTTGTTTTTTTGTAATTATATTGTACAAAATTATAAAAAAATATTAATTATTAGGTTGTTATTTTATAATGTGTATTTCAATTTTCATAATTTTATATAAAATTTGAATTTACTATATTTATAATGGTAAATGTTTAAGATGTAATTTAATAATGAAATATTTTATTGATTTTAATTAAACAAATGCCTTTTGTAACTTTGTCATTGTGCGTAAAATAATTCATATAGATATGGATGCTTTCTATGCGTCGATAGAACAAAGGGATCATGAAGAATTCAGAGGTAAACCTCTAGCTGTTGGGTTTGCAGGAGAAAGAGGTGTAGTGGCAGCTGCTAGCTATGAAGCAAGAAAATTTGGAATATATTCCGCAATGTCCTCTAAACAGGCTCTACAACGATGTCCTAATCTTATCTTTACCCCTGCTAGGTTTGAAGTTTATCGTTCAATTTCTCGACAAATAAGAGATATTTTTTTACAATATACAAATTTAGTAGAACCCTTATCTTTAGATGAGGCTTTTTTGGATGTAACCAACAATTTTAAAAATATGAAGTTTGCTATGGATATTGCTAAAGAGATAAAAGATAAAATTTTTATAGAAACTGATCTAACGGCTTCAGCTGGAGTTTCATTTAATAAGTTTCTTGCAAAAATAGCTTCCGATTATAACAAACCCAATGGCTTATTTATAATTACTCCACAAAAGGCGGAAAAATTCGTGGAGAAACTTAAAATTGAGGATTTTTTTGGTATTGGAAAAAAAACTGCTGAAAAAATGCATCAGATAGGAATTAATACAGGGTGGGATTTAAAACAGAAAACAGAAGATGAACTGATCGAATTGTTTGGTAAGCATGGAAAGATCTATTATTTAAATTCAAGAGCTCAAGATTACCGTGAGGTAAATCCTAACAGAATAAGAAAATCGGTTGGCTCTGAAAATACATTTATGGAAGATACAAATTCTTTGCCTAAATTATATATAGAATTAGAAACGGTTTCAAGAGATGTTATTAAAAGAATGAATAAAAATTCTTTTAAAGGAAGAATCGTTACTTTAAAAATTAAATATGCAGATTTTAAAGTAATATCCAGAAGTAAAACTTATCCAACTATTATATCTGACTATACAGCTTTGTATAAATCGGCATTAGAGTTATTGCATTTAGTCGATCTAAATAAAAAAGTAAGATTAATTGGACTAAGTATTAAAAGTTCTGATACAGAACCTGAAATTGAGATAAATAAAAACTATCAATTAAAAATTCCTTTTAATGAGTTTGAAAATTTTTAATTAAAAATTTATAATAAAATATTATATTTTTAAAGATAGTTATTTTAAATAATTCCTAATTCAATAACTAGACTTAATAATTGTTTGGTGTCTTTAACATTGAAAGAAGCCCGAAGTAGGGCAAGACGCTTTTCTATTGAACTTTCACTATTGGGGACTATTTGTTTTTCTTTGAAATGCTGCTCTACATCTTTCTGGGTAAATCCTTGTGAAAGTAATTTTAATAAGTAAACATCATAATCATTTAATTCATATAAATTATTTTGAAATGATTTGTAATTAACGTTGGAAATATAAGATTCATTTTGATTTATAGATATGATAGCTTTTTGTAATTCTTTAGTATCGCTCCTTCCTTTGGTTACAAATCCATTGATTTTATATTTATCGAACATTGATTTAATTTTGTGGAATCTATTTTCAATCGAAAATACAATTACTTTAAGATTAGGTTGTTCAGTTTTTGCAGCTTGTATTAAATCTTCTCCTCCCTCTAATTTTTGTTTCCTATAATCTGAAGCAAAAGATAGGTCGGTAATTAATAACTCATAGGGTTCATGATCAATAATAGCTCGTTTAATTTTGAGCAATGCTTCGTCACAATAAAAAGCTTGGTCAATGATTGGGATTTTTAATTCTTCAACAGTTTTTTTAATGCCTATATTATAACTATCGAAATCTTCTGAAATTAGAATTTTATTAAACATTATTAATGGTTGTTATAAATTATATTGAAATAATAATTTTTATAGCAAAACCTCTTTTTTTTTCACTATCAATAAAATAACTTCCTTGGATAGGATTTAATCGTTTTTTTATATCTGTTAAATCTTTATAGGAATTAATGAAAGAGCCGGACAGACCAATACCATTATCAGAATATTCTATAATTATTGTAGAATCTTCTTTTTTAAATTTCAAAGTCACAATATCCGCTTTACTATGTTTTTTCATATTAGTCATCAACTCTTTCAATATATAATATATCTCTTCTTTTTTATTGATTGATATATTTTCCCAAATATGAGGCTCATTTCCAATCAATATTATTTTGGTATATTTAGCTCCATATGGTTTTATCATATTTCGTAAAGTGATTGAAAAATCATCTTTTAAATCAAGATTAAATTCTGCATCATGAGAGATATCTCTCGATTTTTGATATAATAATTCTAATTCGTCAATTATTTTAGTAGGTCTAATATCAGAGTTATTTTCTAATTGCACCATAAGGAAGTAAATTCCATTAGCAACTTCATCATGAATTTTTTTAGAATATTTTAATTTAGTACGATGCACTTCTTCTGTTTTTTCTTGTCGGAATTTGGCTTTTCGTCTTTGATACCAGAATATTAAAAACACCAAAATTAAAATTGCTAAGAAAGATAAAGATCCAAATATCACACTCTGCTTTAATAGTTGGTAACTTTTTTGCGCATTTTCAGCTTTTAATGAGGCATTTTCTTCTTTATTTCTTTCTACCTCATAACTCATTAAAGCAAATTTATTTTTAGCTTGAACTCTTTTTGAATTTATCGAATCGCTTATTTTTTCGTATAAATTGAAATAATATTTTATACTACTAGATTGTGAGGTTATCGGGATAATTTTTTTTATAGCTACTTGCTGATCATCTAGATTTCCTAATTTTAAAGCTATATCATACATTTTATTGGCATGAAAAATAGCCTTTTTAGCATTATTATTTTCGTAATATTCTGATAAATGATAATGATTGGCAATTTGTCCTAATAAATCTGAATATTGTTCTCTTACTTTAAGGGAATAATAAAAATCTTTATCTGCTTTAAAATAAGGATTAAGTAGCCATTTAGCATAAGCTAAATTATCTATAATTCGAGCTTGATGAAGGGGGAGATTGCTTAAAAAAGGATCTTTATTTAGATTATTTAATATTTTTATAGCATTTATGTAATTTCCAGCTTTTATGTTAACAACTGCAACATTATTTTTAATATTTATAGAAGATATTTTATTAGTAGAAGACTGTAAAGCCATGTTGTAATACTTTATAGCTTCGTCATAATCTTTTAATTCTGTTTTAGAAATTGCTAAACAATTATATGCGGCAGATAATAAAGTGTTATTTTGTAAATCTTTAATATATCTTAACGCTTCAACTGCAGATTCTTCGCTACCGATATAATCACCTTCATTAGCTTGTGTAATAGCTATGTTTATTAAGCTTTTTCCAATAAATTTATAATTATTTTCAATTAAAAAAGCTTCTTTAGAATGATTAAAATAATAGAACGCGCTGTCGCTTTTACTTTTATTTAAAAAATAAAGCCCCATATTGAAATAAATATATGCTAATTTTGAAATATTTTTATTTTTTTTGAGCTTAAATATTTCTTTATAGTCAAATGGAATAGTGTCATTATTAATAATACTGTTTTTTTTTTGTGATTTGGTTGATATTTTATGATTTCGCTTATTTTTTATTATACTACTATCCTTGCAAGATGTTAAATTCATCAATATAATAATTGCATAAAATAAAAATTTTATAAAATCTATCATTTTATCCATGAATATAAAATTATAAACTTAGAATATTAAAACTTATTATGTAATTATAATATTTATATTTTATTATTTAATATAAAAGTAAATTAATAAAAAAAAGACAAGGGATACCTTGTCTTTAGTATTAAACCATTTAAAATTTTAATAATGGAAATTAAATAATTTTTATTGATCTTTTTTATATTTTATTCATGATTACCGTACAGGATTTTGAGCAGTTTCCCCGCTGACATCCATTTTTCTTATGGAATTTTGAGTATTTTTTCTGCTAA
>NZ_CAMLFD010000015.1:0-59051 GCF_946479295.1 uncultured Apibacter sp. | reverse complement strand
TCAAATAAATTCATTAAAAATATGGTATTAAAATAATTATATTTTCTATTGTTAAGTAATAAGTTGATGATATTAGTAAATCTTAATTAATTATTTCTACAACTATTTTACATATAAGAATAATCATAGAGAGAATTAAATAAAAATATTGGATAAAAAGCCAGAGCAAAAATCAATTTCTAAGATTAATTTTCTTATCCAAATGTAAACATATTAGATTAAAACTCTTATTAAAAATATATAAATAGCAAAACTAAAATACTTTTGCAATCTAATAATTTGAATAATTCACTTTATTATATAGTTATAAAACAATCTATTGTGTATATAGATTGTTAGTATGTAATTAGTATAATTTTCTATAAAAAAATAAACAAAAAAGGGAATGAAAATTAATTCAAACCCTAATATAATTATTTAAAATGTATGCTAAATTTTATATCGCTGTTAAATATTCTGTATTACAATATCCTTCAGTCCCATCTTCAGATCGTATCAGATACCAATCATCATTATACTTGCTTAAATAAGTTACCGTAGATTGGTGGGCTGCCTTACCTATTATAGGTTGATCGGTACCCGGTCCTTTCCTTATATTTAAATTGGTGCTTTGAGTAGTCACCTTATATTTAGAAGAAGGAGCATTCGGCGATACATTTACGTTCAAAATAAGATCTCCTGATCTAAAATCGGGATCAATTTTATTATATACTGACCAAAGTTGATCTTTAGATTCTCCATTTGGAACTTCTCCGTCAATATAAAGAACGTTATTTTGCTCTTTTACGGAAAGATTTGTAATACCTAAACTATTTGCTTTGGAAATTAATTCTGCATATTTATCTTGTAAAGCCATCTTATTATTTAAGTAATAATTTCTGTTCTATTTTTTTTGGTTGTAAAGCATTGATAGCTTGCATAAGTCTTGGCAACTCATTTCTATTTAATTCTCCGTTAAGAGTAACTATTCCATCATTTACATCAGCAGTAACCCCTGTATATCCTTTTAAAACATCATTTACTTTAGATTCTAAAACGGAATCTGCAGAGACTTCTACACTACTAGCAGTTTCTTTAATGGTTGCATTGTCTTCAACAGATTTAATACCCGGAATAGCTTTAACGGCATTTTCAGTAGATTGTTTTGCATTATCATCATTATATTCACCTGAAAGTGTTGCCACTCCTTTTTTTACATCTATATTCACTCCTTCCGGTAACACTGCTTTTGCTTTGGTAACTAAGTCAGAATCTTTAGGTTCTGTTTTGCATGATGTCAATGAAAAACTTAAGGTACCCATTATAACAAAAGCTAATAAAATTTTTCTAATTTGTTTCATAATTTGGTTTTTTAGGTCTATTTTTAAATTGATAATATAATTTTATAACTAGTAAATAAAAACAAAAATTATTCCATTATAAATTAACTAGTTAATTGTAAATAAAATGAGAAAAATAGATGAATAACTTATATTATTTTACATTTATATTTATTTAACTAAAATCATTGATAGATATAGAGCAAAATACCTTATAAAAACAGTCTTATTATGTCAGATGTCCGTTTGAAAATATTTTATTCTGTAGCAAAAAACTTAAGTTTTACCAAGGCAGCCGAAGAACTTTATATATCTCAACCGGCAGTTACTAAAAATATAAAGGAATTGGAGACTGAATATGACATGACGCTATTTCTTCGAAAGGGAAATAAAATAGAGCTTACAGATGCAGGTAAATTATTATTGTTTCACTCAGAAAAAATTATAGACATTTACAAGCAAATTAGATTCGATTTTGATTTGTTAAAAAATAATTTTTCCGGTACTTTTCAATTAGGAGCAAGTACCACTTTAGGTCAGTATTTACTTCCGGCACTTATGTCGCAATTTCATTCCATGCATCCAAAAATCAAAATGTCTCTTATAACTGCTAACACGAGGGATATTGAAAAGTATCTTATTGAGAAAAAAATTGAATTGGGATTGGTTGAAGGGAAACCTTCGAATAAACAACTTAAGTATATCCCATTTTTACAAGATGAAATTATAGCTATTGCTCACACTTCTCAAGAAATCTCTACCAGAGAATCTTTATCTTTAGAAGAATTAAAGATTATTCCTTTAGTATTAAGAGAATTGGGGTCAGGAAGCCTTGATATTATAAGGGATGCTTTTCAATCTAAAAACATATTGTTAAAAGACTTGAATATTGCTATGCATTTAGGAAGCACTGAAGGAATTAAATCGTATTTGACCCACGCGAATTGTATCGGATTTGTTTCTATAGCTGCTATAAATAAAGAAATAAAAAATGGAGAATTTCAAGTCATTGATATTGAGGGGATCAATATTGAACGATGGTTTTATTTTGTTTACAATCAAGGAGTTCCTCAAGGGTATTCAGATCTATTTATAAAATTTGCTACGACCCATTATAACTTTTAGTTATAAATAATAACTTTTTTTCATAGGGCTATCTATATATATTTATTGATATTTGTCTGATGAATCAACCGAAAACTAAGAATAAGTTATTATCATTCTTCACTAATGGAAAAAAAATAATATTTATACTTTTAAGCTTATCCTGTCTTATTTTTACTATAGATACCCCTTTAGCATTATTATTAGGTATATTATTTTCCTTTATAGCAGGAAATCCCTATCCTAAATCCACTAAAAAAATTACCCGTTATCTTTTACAATTATCTATTATTGGTTTAGGATTTGGAATGGATTTAGTGACAGCTATAAAAGTGGGTAAAGAAGGGTTGATTTTTACTATAGCATCTATCTGTATCACATTACTAATTGGAATAACGGTAGGTCGGCTGCTTCATATTAATAAAAAAATAGCCTTTTTAATAGCTTCCGGCACGGCGATTTGTGGAGGGAGCGCAATTGCAGCAATATCTCCACTTATTCATGCAGATGAAGAGGAGACGACCCTTTCAATGGCGACCATATTTATTTTAAATTCAATAGCTTTATTCGTGTTCCCTGTATTAGGACAGATATTTCACCTTACACAAGAGCAATTCGGTTATTGGTCTGCATTGGCCATACATGATACCAGCTCCGTGGTAGGAGCAGCACAACATTACGGAGCAAAAGCATTAGAAATTGCAACCATGGTTAAATTGGAAAGAGCCCTATGGATTATCCCTTTATCCTTTGTAACACTTATTGCTTTCAAAGAAGGTAAAGAGGACAAGGGTAAGAAGATAAAAATTCCATATTTCATTTTCTTGTTTCTTTTAGCAATTATTGCTAATACCTATATACCAAAATACTTTCCGATATTTTTCCAGATAAATCATTGGTTAGTAGGGGCAGCTAAAAAAGGGCTAACTCTAACATTATTTTTCATTGGAGCAAACTTAAATTTAAAATCATTAAAAAAGGTAGGAATAGAGCCTTTCTTGTTAGGTGGAATCCTATGGGTAATTATATCTATTGTTTCATTAGTAGTACTACAATTTTTCTTTTAATATGTATTCCAATTGCTTTCCATTTTCATTTTAATTTCTTCAAGGCAGAGGTTATTAATGCTTCCCTCATGGGTATGCGAAGTTTTTTTGCAAGATTGAAAAGTTCCTTCTTCCACTTGTTGAGCTATTAACTTATAAGCATCTCGAAAAGGAATACCTTGAGAAACTAATTCATTCAATCCCTCAACAGTAAATAAATAATCATACTTAGGATCATCAAGGATATTATCCTTTACTTGAATATCTTGTAAAGAATAATGAGCCATATCTAAGCATGCCTTAATATTTTGTATTCCCGGTATGATTCCTTCTTTCAATAATTGTAAATCTCTATGATAACCGCTAGGTAAGTTATTTGTTATCAAAGTTAGCTCATAGGGTAAGGACTGTATCTTATTGCATTTTCCTCGTATTAATTCAAACACATCTGGATTTTTTTTATGAGGCATAATGCTGGAACCTGTAGTTAGGCGTGAAGGGAGAGAAAGAAAATTATAATTTTGGCTGGAGTATAAGGTTACATCCATCGCTAACTTGGATAAAGTTCCGGCTAAACTGCTAAGGGCATAGGCAGTTGTTTTTTCCGATTTTCCTCGACTCATTTGTGCAGCAACGGAATTGAACTTTAAGGTATTAAAACCTAATTCTTTTGTAGTAAATGTTCGGTCAATAGGAAAAGAGCTTCCATATCCCGCTGCTGATCCTAGTGGGTTTTGATCTATTATTCGTAAAGCAGCGTTTATTAAAATTATATCGTCAATTAAACTTTCTGCATAAGCTGAAAACCACATGCCAAAAGAAGAAGGCATAGCGATTTGAAAATGAGTATATCCCGGTAGTAAAACATTTTTATTTTTTTCAGCTAGATCCATCAGAAGATCAAAAAGTGCGCGGGTTTGATTTTTAATAATTTGTAATTCATCTTTTAAAAATAAATGCATATCAACCAAGATTTGATCATTTCGAGAGCGAGCAGTGTGAATCTTTTTTCCAGCCTCGCCAACCTTTTCGGTCAATAAGAATTCAATTTTCGAATGTACATCTTCAAATTTATCTTCAATCTGGAAAGTTTTATTGTCAATATCCTTGAGAATTTCATGTAAAGCATTTACAAGATCTTGCTTTTCTTTCTCCGATATTAGTCCTACTTTACCTAACATTTTTGCTTGCGCTAAAGAGCCTAACACGTCGTATTTTGCTAAAACGACATCAAGTTCTCTATCATTTCCTACTGTAAATAACTCAATTCGCTTATCGGTTGATATACCTTTTTCCCAAAGTTTCATTTTAAAAATTTTAATATAATTATAGTACTATAAAAGAGTTTTATTTAATAGTTCGATATAAAGAGGTATGGCCTCTTCTATTTCCTCACGGAAAATATATTCATCGGCAGTATGAGATCGTAGTGAATTTCCTGGCCCCATTTTCAAAGAAGGACATGTTAACACCGCCTGATCTGAAAGAGTGGGGGAACCGTAGGTTTCTCTCCCTAATTCAATGCCGGCTAAAACTAAGGGATGAGTTTTAGGTATGGAGGAAGATTTTTGTTTCAAAGACCTGGGTGTAATTAAAACTTTTTCAGACGATAAGCTTTTATCAATGATTGAAAATATTTCTTCATTTGTATAACAATCGTTTACGCGTATGTCAATCACCAACCTACATTGTTCCGGGACAAGATTATGCTGTTTTCCTGCATCAATTTGAGATACAGTCATTTTCATGGGACCTAAAACTTCTGATATTTTTTCAAAAGAATAGTCTTTAAACCATTCAATTACTGGCAAAGCATTGTAAATAGAATTATTCGGATTATTGTGAGCAGCATGACTGGCTGTTCCTTTTACGATAATATCCAACACGAGTAATCCTTTTTCGGCAATGGCTAATTGCATAAGCGTCGGCTCTCCAATAATGGCACATGCTAGAGTAGGTAAATGTTTTAAAACACTGTTTAGACCTTTGGCACCGCTATTTTCTTCTTCAGCAGAAGCCACCATAATTAAATTATATTTTAAGTCTTTATGAGAATAAAAATAGGTAAATACAGCTAAAAGTGAAACCAAACAGCCGCCGGCGTCATTGGAACCTAAACCGAATATTTTTCCGTCTTTCTCTATAGCTTCAAAAGGATTGTGTGTATATTCCTTATTTGGGAAAACAGTATCTTGATGGGAATTTAAGAGTAAGTTGGGTTTGCTTTCATCAAAATACTTATTATAAGCCCATACATTATTATTTTCCCTTTTATATGGAATATTGTTGTGCGTAAACCAGGCTTCAATCAATAAAGCAGTATGGTGTTCTTCTCCTGAAAATGAAGGAGTTGAAATTAAATTTTTTAGAAGGTCAATAGCTTCTAAAGTCAGTTGTTTGATTGTTTTCATAAAACTTTTATAAAGTGATACGAGTATGTAATTGATTAGGGTTACTAATTATTTCCGGGTTGGATATAATAATATTCTCTACCCCTTGTGCAAGGGCTTCGAAACAATTATCGAGCTTCGGGATCATACCGGAATGGATAATATTGTTCGTTTTCAAATTTTGATAGGAATTATAATTTATGTTTTCAATTACACTAGTATCATCTTCAATATCTTGTAAAACCCCCATTTTTTCAAAACAATAGAGCAAGGTCGTGTTATATAGAGAAGATAGACCTACAGCAAGAGATTGGGCTATGGAATCAGCATTGGTATTAAGCAATTGGCCTTTTTTATCATGCGTAATGGCACAGAAGACAGGTGTTATTCCTGAATCTAGTAATTTTTTAATCCATTCGGAATTTATCCCGATTACATCTCCCACAAATCCGTAATCATACGTGCTATTTTCTCTTTTTTGTGAAAATATTGAATTTCCGTCAGCACCTGTAAGTCCAATCGCAGAATTATTAAAACCTTGAAGCTGAGCAACAATTTTTTTATTGCAAAGTCCGGCATACGTCATAATTGCCACATCAAGCATTTCTTCATTAGTGACCCTTCTTCCATCAATCATTATTGATTCAACACCTAATTTTACTGCCAATCTTGTTGCAGCTTTTCCTCCCCCGTGAACTAAAATTTTAGGAGTTTTTAAGGTGGAAAAATCCTGCAAAAATCGGAAAAGGACTTCAGGGTTATCGATTACATTCCCTCCAATTTTAATAATAGTTAATTGGTTTTTATTCATGGTGAAATTAATAAAATTAATACTATAGTATTGTTGTTTATGTTAGTTCTTCCAGAATTTTCGTAAGAATTGTTTGAGCCGAATAGATACGATTATTGGCTTCAGGAATAACAATTGAGGTTTCACTATCCAATATTTCATCGGTAACGATCATGTTTCGTCGAACGGGTAAACAATGCATGAATTTAGCATTATTGGTTAAATCCATCTGTCTTTTGCCTATGGTCCAAGTAGGATCTTCGCTGGTTATTTGCCCGTAATCGTTGTAATTGCTCCAATTTTTTGCGTAAATAAAATCAGCATTTCTAAAAGCTTCTTCTTGATTATAAACAATTTTTATTCCTTTTGTGATTTCCGGATTAAGTTCATAGCCTAAAGGATGAGTAATAATAAAATCTACCTCCATCTTCTTCATCATTTTGGCAAATGAATTAGGAACGGATTGTGGAAGAGCCTTAGGGTGGGGCGCCCAGCTCAATACAACTTTAGGACGTTCGGTTTTCTTATATTCCTCAATTGTCAATGCATCCGCAAGGGCTTGTAAAGGGTGCTCGGTAGCTCCTTCCAAACTTATCACCGGTACAGATGCATAGGTAAGAAACGAAGAAATAACCATTTCCTCTTCGTCTTTTTTCTTATCTTTTAAGGTAGGGAAACTTCTGATTGCTATAATATCGCAATACTGTGATATGACTCTGGCAGCTTCCTTAATATGTTCTGAAGCAGAACCATCCATTATCGTTCCGTTTTCAAATTCTAATGTCCAGCCTTCTGTGTTTAAATTCATAACCATGCATTCCATCCCCAAGTTACGGGCTGCTTTTTGTGTACTTAATCGTGTCCTTAGACTAGGATTAAAAAATAAAAGCCCTATGGTTTTGTCTCTTCCCAATTCTTTATTAGAGAAAGGATTTTTCTTGATTTTTTTGGCTAGTTTTAAAAGTTCATTTAAGTTTTGAATATCATCAACAGAAGTATATTTCTTCATTATTTCTAAGTTTATATAGTGTTATTAAAAGAAAGACAGTAAACTGTCGTAAAATATATCTATTTCTTTTTTAGAAATGTTTAAAGGAGGAAGTACCCTTAATAGGTTTTTGTTACTGGAATTACCAGTAAAAATATTTTTTTCATAAATTAATTTTTTACGAAGATCAGCCACTTCGAAATCAAATTCAAGTCCTAACATCAATCCCTTTCCTTTAATTTTTTTTATTTGCGGAATTGAAGCAAATTTTTCAATAAAGTAGGCGGATTGCTCGCGGACATTTTCCAATATATGCTCATTTTCAAAAACCTCTAAAACAGCCAAAGCTGCTGCACAAGCAAGATGATTACCACCAAAAGTGGTTCCTAATAATCCATAAGATGGTTTAAATTCAGGGGAAATTAGTATTCCTCCAATAGGGAAGCCATTACCCATTCCTTTGGCTAAAGATATAATATCTGCTTTAATTCCATGATGCTGATGGGCAAAAAATTTCCCCGATCTTCCATATCCGCATTGGATTTCATCCAGAATTAAAATTACCTTATTTTCTTTACAAACTTTTTCAAGTTCCTGGAAAAACTCTTTAGTTCCTTCGTCCAAGCCTCCAACACCTTGTATTGTTTCAATAATAACTGAAGAAATATTCCCTTTGGCTATCTCTTTTTTTACGGTTTCTATATCATTTAACTCACAAAATACTACGTCATGTTGATAATTGAGTGGAGCAATAATTTTAGGATTGTCAGTTACTGCAACTGCTGCAGAAGTTCTCCCATGAAAACTATTTTTAAAAGCTAAAACTTTAGATTTTCCGGTATGGAAAGAAGCTAATTTTAGAGCATTTTCATTGGCTTCAGCTCCGGAATTGCAGAGAAATAAAGCATACTCAGGATATTCTGAAATTTGAGGTAATAAATTTCCGAGTTTTCTCTGTAAAGGGTTGATAATTGAGTTGGAATAAAACCCGATTTTATTAATTTGTTCGGTTACCTGCTTTATATAAGTCGGATGTGAATGCCCGATTGAAATAACACCGTGTCCCCCATAAAAATCAAGATAAGCATTCCCGTTTTCATCCCATACAGTACTGCCTAATGCTCTTTCGGGAGCTATCGTATAGAGTGGATATACGTTAAATAAACTCATTTTAGTATTTGTTTTAAATTATTATAAGTAAAGCAATAAATAGAGATGTCTCAATTATTTATTCGAAATTTGACTAATTTTTTTATAAGAAGCTAAAAGTCCTTTAATGATAGCAGAACTTGCTCCTTGATGATCCATTTCATTAATTCCTGCAATTGTGCATCCGCCCGGTGTAGTAACCTTATCAATTTCTTGTTCAGGATTACTTTTTTTAATTTCTAGTAGACGTGCTGCGCCGATGCAGGTTTGAGTAATCATGGCTATCGCTTCATTAGATTCGAGTCCCATTTCTATAGCGCCTAAAGTGTGAGCCCGAATAATCCTCATCCAAAAAGCAATACCACTGGAACAAATAATAGTGGCCGCTTGCATTTGTTCTTCTGGAATTTCAATAGCATGACCTAGTTGATTAAAGATATTCAAAGCGATTGGTATTCGTTCTTTTCCTTTTGAATTTGAACACAGACAGGTCATGGATTGATTCACTGATATGGCAGTATTTGGCATGGCCTGAATAATGGATTGATTACTACCTATATGTTCTTCTAATTTAAAGATATTGAATCCTGCTACCACAGATATGATTGTATGAGTATCGGTAAGTAAGCCTTTACATTCGCTCAAAACGATCGGTAATATTTTGGGCTGAACGGCAAAAATTATAATTTCTGAATTTTTAATTGCCGTTTTATTATCAGTAGTCAGAAATATAGAATGAGAGGTTTCAAATTCTTTTATTGTTTCAATATTCCGTTTAGTAATATATAATGTTTCTGTAAAATTGCTGTTAATAATTCCTTTGGCTATTGCCAATCCTAAATTTCCTGCTCCGATAATTGCTATTTTCATATTATTGCTTTTACTTGTAAAAAATAAATCATAATTATTAATTCATCTCAGATGTAAAATTTATTATAGTTTATTGTTTGGAATCATACCAAATTACATTAGAAAAATTTAATTAATATACCAAGGAAACTAATCATGTTTTTGTAGTTTCTATGTACAATTTTTATAATGAATTATTTTATTCATATTTAAATTATATTTAGAATGCTACCGGTTTTAAATGTAATCCTTCAGATTCATTGAATCCGAATAGCAGATTCATATTTTGTATTGCCTGTCCGGAAGCTCCTTTAGTTAAATTATCAATTACCGATGTAATCAACAGGATATCTCCATGCCTTTGTATCTCCAATAAACATTTATTGGTATTAACCACCTGCTTTATAGAGATAGGGTCATTTGAAAGATAAATAAAAGGATGATCTTTATAATATTCAGTATATAAATTTATAGCTTGTTCCTTAGATATATCCGTTTTTAAATAGACGCCGGCAAGAATACCACGAGAAAAATTTCCACGCATCGGCAGGAAATAGAGTTGATAATTATCGTCTCCTAGATAATGAATGCTTTGTAAAATTTCAGCTTCGTGTTGGTGGCTGAATTCTTTATAAAATGATACATTATTATTTCTCCAACTAAAATGAGTAGTAGAAGAAAGAGATTGTCCGGCTCCGGTAGAACCGGTTACGGCATTTATATGGATATCTTTATGTAACAGACCTTCCTTAGCTAAAGGGAGTAATGCTAATTGAATAGCAGTGGCGAAGCAACCGGGATTTGCAATATTTTTTGCTTTTCTTATTTCCTCTCTTTGTAATTCAGGAAGTCCGTATGTAAATGACCTTTCTTGAAATGTATGGTTAGGTTTAACTCTGAAATCATTACTAAGATCAATAATTTTCGTGTTTTTAGAATATAGATTATTTTCTAAGAATTTTCTGGATTTACCGTGTCCCAAACAAAGAAAAACCACGTCTGAATCCTGGTCGATTTTATCAGTAAAAATTAAGTTAGTTTCACCTAAAAGATCTTCATGCACTTTACTTACAGGATTGCCAGAATTGGAGGTACTGTAAATGGATGTAATCTCCACATTAGGATGATTGATAAGAATTCGTATTAATTCTCCGGCAGTGTAACCTGCGCCTCCTACTATACTTGCTTTTATTTTATTCATTTTGAATGTTAGGCTATTACTAAACTAGGCTTTGTCTATTATAAGATTGCATTAAGTTAAGATAAATTTCATATTTATATAATTTTTATTGGATAATTTTTTTAATAAATTAATTTACTTACGGGATAAAAGTGATATAATCTACAAAACATCATTAAATAAAATTTTAAAATTTATGTGTTTTTTTTATTTCAAAATATCTTCTTCTATGAAACTTTTAAAAATGTTTTGATTTATTTAATCAATTTATACGCTTAGTTATGACCATTCTTTTCTTGTATTTTTATTATAGCACATTGAAAGAAGTAGTAAATTAATTATTTATAAATTATCATATAGAATATAATTTTAAAATTTATTCTTGATCATTAAAACTATGATGGATTTTTAATTGATTTCCGAATATTTTTATAAATCCTTTTGCATCTCTACTATCCCATGCTTGATTTTCTTCACCGTAAATTGCAACTTTGGATTGCATCATATCATAAGGTGAATTTATGCCGATCATGCGGAAATAATAAGGGTATAGCTGAACCTTTACAGTTCCTGTAACTCGTTTTTGAGATGAGGTTAAAAAAGCCTCTATATCTCTCATAACCGGATCTAAGTATTGAGCTTCATGCAATAAAGTTCCATACCAATTTGCTAAGGAATCTTTATGTAATAGTTGCCAGCGAGAAAGGGTATGTTTTTCAAGCAGGTGATGTGCTTTAATAATTATCATTGAGGCGGGAGCTTCAAAACCTACACGTCCTTTTATTCCCAAAATGGTGTCTCCAACATGTATATCTCTTCCAATGGCATATTTTCCACCAATTTCATTAAGTTTTTGAATTAAAGCAACAGAATTCATTTTTTCACCATTTAATCCAATGGGTTCTCCTTTAGAGAATTCAATTTCAAGTATAGCAGAATCTGTTTCGGAAAGTTGAGTAGGAAAGGCATCTTCCGGTAATGCAAGATCGGAAGAAAGAGTTTCAACACCTCCAACAGAAGTACCCCATATACCTTTATTGATGGAATACTTAGCTTTTTCCCAGTTCATATGTATTCCCTGTTTTTTCAAATAATCTACTTCTTGTTGACGAGTAACTTTTTCATCGCGGATCGGCGTAATTATTTTAGATTTAGGTGAGATGACTTCAAAAGCAACATCAAAACGTATTTGATCGTTTCCTGCTCCCGTACTTCCATGAACAATATATTCTGCCTCTATACTCTTGGCATATTCCGCGATTGCAATTGATTGAAAGATTCGTTCAGCACTTACAGATAAGGGATAAGTATTATTTTTCAGAATATTTCCATAGATAAGAAAACGTAAGCAATCTTTGTAAAACTTGTCGATTATATTTATGGTTTTGTGAAAATTGGAACCCAGTTCGTAAGCGCGTTTTTCTATTTGTTTCAATTCTTCACTTGAAAAACCTCCGGTATTTATTATAACCGTGTGTACTTCCATTTCATGCTCTCTTGTTAGCTTAACCAGAGAATAAGAGGTATCGAGACCACCACTGTATGCCAAAACTGCTTTTTTCATAAAGGTATTTTAAATGGTTTTAATCTGAGAATTGTCGAAATCTTTTTTAGATTTAATATGAAGGACTTCTTTTATTTTGTTTAATTGAGTAATGACTTTTTTGTCAAAACTATTTTTTTGTGTATTATCCATTTCCTTTTTTTTGTCTTTTGGATCGAATAACATACCGGTACATAAGCACATTTTATTCTGTTTACTTTGTAAAATATTAAAATTAGTACAAGTTCTACATCCATTCCAAAATTCAGGATCATCAGTCAGTTCAGAAAAAGGAACCGGCTTATAGCCTAATTCCGAATTTATTTTCATAACGGCCAACCCTGTTGTTATTCCAAATATTTTAGCTTCAGGAAATTTCTTTCGCGTATAATCAAAAATAAAATGCTTGATTTTCTTAGCTAATCCCACACCTCTGTAGTCAGGATGAACTATTAGTCCTGAATGGACGACAAACTCTCCGTTTTGCCATTTTTCTATATAACAGAAACCTGCAAATTTTGAATCATCGAGAGCTAATATGGCCTGCCGTTGGTCCATTTTTTTTTGTATATACTCAGGAGTTCTTTTAGCAATGCCAGTACCCCTAACAATCGCCGATTGATATATAGTTTCACATATTTCCTCAGCGTATTGATAATGTTTTTCTGTAGCAACAACAATATTGATATTCATTTTATAATAATAATATACTTATATAAATAAATGGATAAATGAAAAACAGTTTTACTTGAACAAGTTTACTGTATTAAAATGCGGAAGTGTCGGCTCTGTAAAAATTTAAGATCAAAGCCTAACCTGCCTACTAAAGTAGATAGGATAAGAGAAGTAGACAATTTTATTAACTAGCAATATTAAATTGCGTAATAACATGACTAAGATTTTTTTAATTTTTAAAATCTAAATTAACAGAACAAAATTAATAATATTTTTTTTATACAAATAAAATTTAAAAAAAAATATATGGTTAAAATTAAATTTTTTTATAATATATGTTGTTAGAGAATTTCAAGGGTTTTAGAATAATGGTTTGATGGAATGGATTGCAATTCTAATTGATAGTTTATTCAGACAAAAAATTTTAATTTTGTATATAAAATACTAAATCTTTATGGGATCTAAAATTACATTTTATATAGCTCGTCATGGAAGGACGATTTTAAATTCATTAAATAAGGTACAAGGGTGGAGTGATACTCCTCTAACGAAAGAAGGAATTGAAGTAGCAGAAAATTTAGGAAAAGGTCTGAGAGATATTAAATTTTCGTCTGCATATTGCAGTGATTTGAGAAGGACGCGAGAAACTATCAATATTGTTTTAAACAATTCAGGACAAAAAGAACTTACAGTTGTAGAGAAACCTGAATTTAGAGAAATTTGTTTCGGGGCTTACGAAACAGCCTTAGCAACGGAAATGTTTAAAGATGTGGCATTATATCTTCATTACACTAAAGTAGAAGATCTATTTGCTGATATTTTTGATAAGAATAAAGAAATAACTTATAAAGATGCCGTAAATACAATCAGCATTTTAGATCCGATGAAAATGGCAGAAGATTTTAATACGGTAGAGAAAAGAACTCATAAAGCTTTAAATGAGATTGTGGAAAAAGAAAATAAGTATAATGAAGATAGGAATATATTGATTGTTTCTCATGGATTAAGTATTACTTTGATGCTTCACAATCTAGGTGGTAAAAAATTATTTGTAAAAGATTTGGATAATGCTTCTATCTGTAAAGTTTTGTATGAAGATGGAAAATTTACGATTGAATCTGTTAATGATATGAGCTATGTTGATAAAGGTCAAAATAGTTAACTATTTTTAGTAAGCAAACCTTTTAATATATAATAGAAGATTGGATGATAATCATCCAGTCTTTTTTTATTAATATATTTTGTACTTTTAATTTTTATGTAGTAGTTTCTATATTTTTTTATATAATAGATGATTCCTCATAATAAGTTAGATTACGTAATCCTATTTTTACAATTAATAATTATTCTTCTTTAAAAAGTTATATAAATAGATAAATATATATTCATATTTTAGTTCTAATAAAATTTAATTTATCTGTTCAGTATAAAAATACAATAATTTTTCGTTCTACATTAAATAAAATATTTGTTTATCAATAAGGACTTATAAACTAACAGATATGAATTTACGCCTTAAAATGATAAAGGAACAACGAATGGGAGTTCTTTTATTACTTAGTATTATATTTATTCTCGAAATTATTATTCATAGCAATTTTTTATTTTCATCAAGTTTAGATAGTAATGTACCTTTCTCATTTGTAGAAGAAATTAATGATGAAATTGATGATAATAAATTAAAAGATAAAAAACTTGAATTATTTGATCCCAATAAATGTACTTCCGAGGATTGGCAACATTTAGGATTTTCAAAGAAACAAGCAGAAGTACTTATAAAATATAAAGCTAAGTTAGGCGGTACGTTTAGTTCTAAAGAACAGATTAAATCCTGTTTTGTCATTTCTGAAGAGATGTTTTCAAAGATTTCACCATTTTTATTGCTTCCAGATGGAAATGTAACAAAAGAAGAACTAAATGAATCAAAAAATATAAGATATAAGCTTCGTACTTTTGATCCTAATATTTTTGAGATAAAGGATTGGGTGAACATAGGCTTTTCTGAAAAACAGGCAGAAAGTATTTTAAAATATAAGAAAACGTTAGGGGATGGTATATTTAGTTCTAAAGAAGACATAAAAAGATGTTATGTTATTTCCTCTTCGAAATATAAAGAACTGGAAGATTTTATTATCCTACCAAAGCATATCTACGAAAATAAAACGGTTTTAAAAGTAAATACACAAAAAGATCTAAATTCTGCGACCTATCAGGATATTTTTTCAATTATTAACAATGAAATTATAACTAAGAGGATACTAGGTTTTAGAAAAGTACTAGGTGGTTTCGTATCTTTAGAACAGGTAAAAGATGTGTATGATATAACACCTGATATGATAAGAAAAATTTTTGATTCTTTTATTCTTGATCTGACTAAAGTCAAAAAAATAAATTTACAAACTGCGTCAGAACAAGAATTACATAATCAGGTTTATATAAGGAAATACAAAAGCAAGATATTGGAAGCAAGAAATAAGGGGAAAGATCCATTACAAGTGATTCCGGAATCAGACCCTAAATATCAGTTTATTATGAATTATTTAGAACAATAAAGAAGCCCATGAAGGCTTCTTTATTTATAATTTTTGTTTATAAAAGAAAAAATATTAAATTTTAATTTCATTTATAATCTTAATACCATAGCCACTACTAAGTGGGAAATTCTTATTAGGGTTTGTTGTTAAAACATTAATGTATTTAATTCCTAAATCTTTTATAATCTGAGCACCGATTCCTAAATCTCTTTCATCTGAATTGATTTCCAAATTGGCTTTTTCTCCTGATATGTATTTTTTTAGATCACCAAGATGATTTTCAATCATTTCCGTGTTGGAAGAATTGTTTATAAATATAAGCACCCCTTTGCCTTCGTTGTCAATAAAATCTATGGCTCTCTGTACAATTGTCTCTTCACCCTGAGCAAGAATTTTGAAAAGATCTAAATATACGTTAATGGCAATAACTTTTACCGGAATAGTTTCATCATTTTTAATATCCCCTTTAACTAAAGCAAAATGAATGTGTTCATTGGTTTTATCTTTATAAGCTATGAATCTTAATTCTCCATAATGAGTGTTGATCTTTTCATCCTCGATTTTTTCAATTAATGAATCATTTTTTAGTCGATAAGAAATTAAATCTTTAATAGTTATAATTTTTAAATCAAACTTTTTAGCAACTTCCATCAATTGAGGCATTCGAGCCATGGTTCCATCCTCATCCATAATTTCAACTAGAACACCGGTTGAAGGGAGACCCGCCAATTGTAATAAATCCACAGTAGCTTCAGTATGTCCGTCTCGTTTAAGTACCCCACCTTTTTTTGCCACTAAAGGAAATATATGTCCCGGTCGTGCAAAATCAGTTGGTTTTATATTCTCATCCACTAAGGCTCGTATAGTTTTAGATCTATCCGAAGCAGAAATTCCTGTCGTAACTCCATGTCCGAGTAAATCCACAGAAACGGTAAAAGCAGTTTGTTTTGGATCTGTATTCCTTCCAACCATAAATTCTAAATCCAATTCTTCTGCTCTCTTTTGGGTAAGGGGAGTACAGATTAATCCTCTTCCGTGTTTAGTCATGAAATTTATGGTTTCGGGAGTCATAGTTGAAGCAGCTGCTACAAAATCACCTTCGTTTTCACGGTTTTCATCATCGACAACTATAATTACCTTGCCTTGCCTTAAATCTTCAAGAGCCTCTGATATGGTATTCATTTTAAAGTCTGTAATAATCATTGGTATCTACTGTGTTCTAAATTTTTTTGTTTTATAAATTTATTAATAAATTTTTTAAAAGGTTTTAAATAATTATCAACATCAAACAACTCTGAATCCTTCATGGATTTAATGGTTAGAAAAATTCCAACAGGTAAAAATAAAGCATTCGGAATCCATGAAGCCCAATAAGGATTTATAACCTGGTTCTTTGCTAAATTTTCCATATAGAGTCCTAAAATATAAAATATGATAAATATTATGATTGCTACAACTACAGGTAAACCTACTCCTCCCTTTCTTATGATAGAGCCTAGAGGAGCACCAATAAGAAAAAATACTATGCAGGTAATAGAATAAGAAATTATATTTTTTTGCTGCCAGATAATCATTTTAGCAACAAATTTTTCAATCGCTTTCATTTCTGTAGCTTTTGAACTTAATTCGTGTTTAGAAATTTTAACCTGCTCAATTGCGGCTTTTACTAAATTATATTTAGTCAAATCATCTAAGTTTGACCATTCGAAAGGGTAAGTTTCATTGTATATACTATAGTCTAAAGAATCTAATTGATTGTTTTGACCTAATAATATTATTTTCAAGCCGTTCTCTCCAATCTCTTTAAAATATGCGATATTCGAAGTTTGTATTGAATCTATATACGTGCTTAATTCCGATACAGATTTATACCTGAAGTTATCACCTTCGGATTGCTTGTCCAAAGATTTTTTAATTAAGTCTGAAATATCATAATATTGGGTTAATGTATCAAATTTGATAGCATTACCTGGTTGTTTTTTCAGTTCATTATAATTTTTCCCTCTAATATTATCTTGGTATATAAACCCATTATACAATTCAATCTTTAGGTAATGATTATCTTTTGAAACAATATTTCCTTTATCCGCAATAATAGTTTGTTGATCTTCAAATGGAGATGCATTTTTATGAATAAAAACTTGATCCCATTCACTGTCATTCTTGCCACTTTTTTTACCTATCTTTATGCTTAAGGGATTCATTTCTTTTATGAATCTTCCTTCTTCAAAATTTAATGCTGGCCTTGTTTGTGCAATATTGATAAGCATATTGCGAGCTCTCCTTTGATTCTCAGGTAGGGTAGTGTTGCAAAAATAAAATAACCAGATAGCTATTAAAATGATGAGACTAAAAAGAGGATACATGATTCTTGCTAATGATATTCCGGCTGATTTCATGGCCGCCAATTCATAGCGCTCTCCAAATCCGCCAAATGTCATAATGGAAGATAATAATATGGTTAGTGGTAAAACTAAACGAATAACGTCAAGTCCTAAATAATACAACAATTTAGATATGTCCCATAAGTTCAATCCTTTGCCTAAAAATTTGTCCATTTGATTAAAGGCAAATTGAATTACAAAGATGAACATTAAAACGCTAAATATAAATAAAAAAGGACCAAAAAAAGTGCGTATAATATACCAATCTAACTTTTTAATCATCTTTTATAACTCTGTTAGTGTGTAATCTTTATAGTTATTTTTATCAAATGTAAGTAAAGATTTATTAACAATTAAATTTTCTTTGAAATCGATGATCATTAAAATCAATGAACTTCCATCGTTATAATTTTCAGATACTCTGATTACTTTATTATCAGAAAGAGCAATAAATATTGATTTTGATTTTTTAGTATCGTTAGGAACTAATTTTATAACGGAACATTTTATATTATTAATGATTGCATTTCCTTCAAAAGTTATGTTGAATCCTGATTTATATAAATTTAAGATATTGGTAGGAGAGAGACTTTCTCCATCTTCTTTTTCGGAAGAGGTTATTTCTTTATCTTCCTTGGATATGGTATAAATTTTGTTTCCATCGTAAATTTGAGTAAGAGTAGGCAAAATCAAATGATATTTTTCCTTTGCTGCATACACTTGCCCAATTTCTGATATACTTTTTTTTCCCGGTTGAGAATATAAATAATTAAATTTTATATAAAAAGTTGAATTTTTGC
The DNA here is from genome assembly GCF_946479295.1 of uncultured Apibacter sp. NCBI lineage: Bacteria > Pseudomonadati > Bacteroidota > Flavobacteriia > Flavobacteriales > Weeksellaceae > Apibacter > uncultured Apibacter sp. The sequence goes on along the minus strand of NZ_CAMLFD010000015.1, from coordinate 40,300 downwards.
TGAGCTTACTACTGGCAGAATCTAAAAGCCTTTTTGCTTCCGGGTCTATTTTTTGTGCCCATAATATAATTGAAGAACTAATAAGTAATAATGCAAATATCTTTTTCATAATGTTATTAAGTATTTTTTAGTTGTTTAAATTTTCCAATAATTGTTCCAAACTTACTAGGTCTGTGATTAATACTTTGCGTGCTTTACTACCTTCAAAAGCGCCAACGATGCCGAATGCTTCCAATTGATCCATAATTCTACCCGCTCTGTTATAACCCAATGACAATTTTCGCTGTATTAACGAGGTAGATCCTTGTTGTGCAGTTACGATTACTCTAGCTGCATCATTGAAAAGTTCATCTCTTTTTGCTTCTGAGACTTCATTCTGGCTAGCATTAGTATTATCTTCATAAAATTCCGGTAATTGATATGCATCAGGATATCCTTGTTGAGAACCTATATATTCTGTGATTTTATCTACTTCTGGGGTGTCTACAAAAGCACATTGCATACGTATCAATTCATTTCCCGTTGTAAATAACATATCACCTTTTCCAATTAGCTGATCTGCTCCATTTCCATCTAAAATAGTTCTGGAATCAATTTTGGAAGTTACACGAAAAGCTACTCGAGCAGGGAAATTGGCTTTAATCATACCTGTAATAACATTTACCGAAGGTCTTTGCGTAGCAATAATTAGATGAATTCCTATGGCTCTGGCTAGCTGAGCTAATCTGGCAATCGGAAGTTCAACCTCTTTTCCCGCAGTCATGATTAAATCAGCAAATTCGTCTATAACTAAGACAATATACGGTAAAAAACGATGTCCTTTTTCAGGGTTTAATTTACGTTCTTTAAATTTTTGATTATATTCTTTAATGGTTCTTACATAGGCGCTTTGGAGAAGTTTGTAACGATTATCCATCTCGACACAAAGTGAATTTAAAGTATTAATTACTTTAGTAGTATCGGTGATAATGGCTTCTTCCGTATCAGGTAATTTTGCGAGAAAATGACGCTCAATTTTATTATATAGAGTAAGCTCTACCTTTTTAGGGTCTACAAATACAAATTTCAATTCACTAGGATGCTTTTTATATAATAAGGAAGTTATTATAGCATTTAAACCTACAGATTTACCCTGACCTGTTGCTCCTGCCATTAGCATATGAGGCATTTTAGCTAAATCTGTAACAAAAGTTTCGTTAGAAATGGTTTTTCCAAAAACAATCGGAAGTTCCATATCTATTTTTTGAAATTTTTGAGAAGCAATTACCGATCGCATGGAAACCATGGTAGCCGTGCTGTTTGGTACCTCAATACCTATAGTTCCTTTTCCTGGAATTGGAGCTATAATACGTATTCCTAAAGCAGCAAGGCTAAGGGCAATATCATCTTCTAAATTTTTAATTTTAGAAATTCGTATACCTGCTTCCGGTATGATTTCATATAAGGTCACCGTAGGACCCACTGTTGCCTTTATACTTGAAATTCCAATACCATAGTTAGCTAATGTAGTTACAATTTTATTTTTATTTTCTTCTAACTCTTCATTATTGATAGTAATGTTGTTGTTGATATTATAATTTGTAAGAAGGTCAAGTGTCGGGAATTTATATTTTGGTAAATCCAATTTAGGATCATAAGGTCCAAATTCTTCTAAAATGTTTTTATGAGGCTCAATTTCAGTTAGAAGCTCTTCTTTTTTTGTTTCTTCAATGGTGAGTGAAATATCCTCCTCAACTGTTTCTTCAATTGTAGGGATATCTATCTCAAAATCAGTGGTAGGTTGACTTATATCATTATTTGCTGTAGAATTCTGTAATTCTAAAGTTGAATCAGATAAGCTTAATGGAATATTTTCTTCAACTAGTGTTTCAGAATCTTTCGTTTGTTTATCTTCTTTTTCAACTTTTTCATCTGAAGGGCTTTTTGTAAAAACAGTCTCAGATTGAGCCGTTTTAGGATCTTTTATTTTCTCATAAATTTGATCTTCTTTAAATGGTTCATTTATTTCATTGTTTTTCTTTTCAGCCGTTTTAGACTGTGTTCCGGGATGTACTTGTAATTTGGATTTTATATTTTCTACACTAAGGTTAAACTCAAGAATGAAATATATTGAAATTGTTAATAACAATATAATACCTGTCCCCACGCTTCCAAGTAAAGATTTTAAATAATCATAGACTTCGTATCCTATTAAGCCAGAAAGAAGCCATTTAGAGCCCAAAACCATAGCTAGGAATATCGGTGTCCATATGATAAAGAAAATTCCATGAGAAAGTAGTTTCCATATTTTTAGAATTTCTTTATCAAATAATATTTTAAAGGATAAAATTAAAAAGAAAAATGGGATAAAAACAGAAATAGCTCCAACACCGTCAAAAATAAATATTTGTCCTAAATACGCTCCTATTTTACCGATGATATTTTGTGCAGTAATATTTTTATTTAAAAAAGAAGTTAATTGACTTTGATCTTCTTTCCAATTATAATAGAATGATATAAATGAAATAAATAATATAAGGGAAAAGCTAAATAGAACTAATCCTAAGATTGTTTTTAATAGAGGTTTTTTTTTATTTTTTTTTATACTATCTTTTGGATTATTCTCCATATTGATTTTCTAATAAATTTAAATTTACAAAAATTATAGTTTACGTCTGTGTTAAATTTTATTTTAAATAAGATATTTTATTATATGTAAATAGGTGAATAAAAACATTATTCACCTATAAACTATTTTTAAGGTTTTTCAAAAAGAAAAATTATTTTCGTGACCCAAGAAATCTTAATAAATATAAGAAAAGATTAATAAAATCTAAATATAAAGATAAAGCCCCTTGAATAGCTATTTTAGAATAGTTCTCTCCTAATTCTTCATTTATCTGAGCTCCAATATTTTTAAGTGTTTGCGTATCATAAGCTATTAATCCCACAAATATTAAAACTCCTACTACAGAAGTTATTAAATCCAACATAGTGTTTTTTAAGAAAATATTTACTAATAAAGCTAATAATACTCCTAATAGCGCCATAGATAAAATCTTTCCAAATTTAGTTAAATCCGTTTTTGCGAAATATCCATATAAACTCATTATAGCAAAGGTGCCGGCAGAAATAAAAAATGTGGTAGCGATAGAAGACATAGTATAAGCTAAAAATATGATGGATAATGTCATTCCATTTATAAAAGAATAAAAAAGAAAAACAGCCATTGCTAAGCTTAAAGTCATTTTGTGAATAGCCCCCCCTAAGGCAATAACCAATCCTAATTCACCAATAATCAAGGCATAATATAAAAATGTCGGACCGGTAGGAGTGAACATTAGATTTAGTACTCCCGGTGAGTTGGCTGTAAAATAAGCAGTAAAACCGCTTATAAATAAAGCGAAGCTCATCCACATATATACTTTAGAAATAAATGTAGCTTGTTGCTTTGCAGTAATATTTTTTTGAAACGATGTTTCCAATGTGTTTTCGTAATCTTTAAAATCCATTTCCTTGATTATTTATAAACCCAAATGTACAATTTTTATGTTATTTTATAAAGAGATTATTTATTCCAAAAATAAATTTAAAAAAAATATTATTGTAATATTCACGTTCTCAACATATTTCACCAATTGGAAATTTTATTCACACGATGTTGATGTCTTCCCCCTTCGAAATTAGTCGATAGAAATATGTCAATGATATTCTCAGCCAATTCTTTAGCAATGAAACGAGTGGGAATAGCCAACACATTTGCATTGTTGTGTTGTCTAGCTAGACGGGCTATATCTGTTTGCCAACAAAGTGCACAACGAATTCCCAAATGCTTATTGGCAGTAATGGAGACTCCTTCACCACTTCCGCAGAAAAGAATTCCAAAGTCAAATTCATGATTTTCAACAGCAATAGCCAAAGGATGTACAAAATCAGGATAGTCTACACTTTCTCCTGAATAAGTTCCAAAATCATGAACTTGATTTCCTTTTTCTGTAAGGTATTTAAATATATAATTTTTATATTCAAATCCTGCATGATCTGAAGCTAACGCTATTTTCATAACATATTTTTTTAAATTTTTAATTCTAAATTTTTTATACGTTGTAAAGTTTCTGTTTTTCCAAGTAATTCCATAATGACAGGAACATCCGGCCCTTTGAGATCTCCAACTAAAGCTAAGCGTAAAGGTTGCATGATTTTGCCGAATCCCATTCCTGATTTTTCAACGAATTCATGAATATAAGTATGCAATTCTTTTTCTGTAAAAGATACTGATTCCAATTCAGAATATAATTGAAATAGGATGGGTTTAGTATCTTCTTTGATAGCCTTTTTAAAGCTTTTTTCATTATATGTGCTAGGAGCTAGCCAGAAAAAAGAGCCTATGTCCCAAATTTCTTTTACAAAAGAAACTCTCTCTTTTAAGAGTTCTACAATTCGAAGATCCTTAGCATCATCTGTTTCAATGTTTTTTTCTTTTAATATTTTCTGAAATTCTGGTAATAATTTATAGGCATCAGATTTACTAATATATTCATGATTAAACCATTTTGCTTTTTCGGGATTAAAACGGGCTCCGGCTTTATGAACTTTTTCCAGATCGAATTCATCAATCATTTCATGTAAAGAGATGATTTCTTTATCGTTGGAGGGCGACCAACCTAGTAAGGCAAGCATATTAATAAATGCTTCAGGTAAATAACCTTCTTCTTTATAGCCTATAGAAGAAGTTCCCTCCTTTACATTTTCCCATGCAAGAGGAAAAACAGGAAATCCGTATTTGTCACCGTCTCGTTTGCTTAATTTTCCTTTCCCTTCCGGCTTTAAGATTAATGGTAAATGGGCAAATTCGGGAGAATTCCAACCAAATGCTTCATAAAGCAATATATGTAAAGCTAACGAAGGTAACCATTCTTCGCCTCTAATGACATGTGTAATTTCCATCGTATGATCATCTACAATGTTAGCAAAATGGTATGTAGGCATACCATCGGTCTTTACAAGAACTTTGTCATCTAATATTGAAGTATCAATAGTGAAATTACCACGGATAATATCATTTAAAACTAGAGTTCTATGAGGTGGAATTTTAAATCTGATCACATAAGGCGTACCGGCATTTAATTTTTGTTCAACTTCATCATCAGGGAGAGTAAGGCTATTATTTAAACTATTTCTAATTTCATGATTATAAGAAAACACTTTTCCTTGCTCTTCATATTCTTTTCGTAATTTTTCTAATTCCTCAGGTGTGTCGAATGCTATGTATGCATAGTCAGTTTTGAGTATTTCTTGAATATATTTATTATAAATATCTTTTCTTTCAGATTGTTTATAAGGAGCAAAGGGACCTCCTTTTTCAGGACTCTCGTCAAGTTCTAATCCGCACCATTTTAAGGAATCATTAATGTATTTTTCAGCTTCTTCAACGTAACGGTTTTGATCTGTATCTTCAATTCGCAGTATAAATTTGCCTTTATTTTTTTTAGCAAAAAGATAATTATATAATGCGGTTCTAACTCCTCCGATATGTAAATACCCTGTTGGACTGGGTGCAAAGCGAACTCTAATTTTTGACATTTTCTATATTTTACTACGCAAAAATAACAAAGAAAATAGATATATTATAAACATTTGATTCCTAAATTTATTTAGCTTTTTTATAGGATTGATAATAATTGAAAATTTTGTTGTAGTGATTATCTAGATATATTAATAGCTTACTTTTATCTTTTTCATTAAATTGTGCTATAAATTTTGTATTATTTTTTCCTTTAGAGCCAGAAAAATGAAGATTATTATTAGTCACGTCGTAAGGTATTTTTACTACTCGATATGCAATATCATTTTCTTCTAATCTTGTTAAATTCGATTTGAAAAAATAATCAATAGGAACTATAGTGTTTTTATCTAATTTCCTTAACTGAGCTATCTGATAATGGGTATTTAAACTGAAATAGAAATTTATTGTCAGAGATATTATAATAAATAAAAAGGTATTTAAGCTTATTAACGATATTGTTAAATTTGTCAATATTTTAGCATATATATACATATTAGATTTATATTCCATTAATAAAAGAATTATTATAGGGAATAAATAGAGTTGAGGTACCATTCTTGCAAGCCAAAAATCCGGAAAAGATAAAATACTGGCTGCGATTCCTAAAATTAAATAATATAATACGGAAGGAGTATTATTAGCTAAAAATAAAGACATAACTAAAAGTACTGCTGTAAGAATAATAATAACACAAAAAAATGGCCCAAAACCTCCATAGGTAATTGTTACTTCACTAAGATTTTTTATTTCAGAAAGCTTGACAGAAAAAGGTATTTTAAAATTCATTGTTTGGTTACTTCTTCCGGTATAAGAAAAATAAGATATAAATGCTTTTTCAATTCTGTTTTTTTTATAAAAATCTTCATTTACATGAGATGATAATAAGTTTTTAACTTTATCTTTTCCAAATACCGGATGAAAAATATGAAGATTATTTTTTATATTAGTGTAATAAGGGTTTACATTGGTTAAAGGAAAAATAATTAATCCGGTAATAAAGAAAGGAAGTAAATATTTAAATTTTAACTTATCATTTTTCCATAAATATATAAAGACAAATAGTACAAGTATAAAGATTAAAAGGAGAGAGGTAAATTTCAATGATGAAATTATGGATAGGATAAAAATAAAATTAAGAAATTCAATTTTGTTATAATTTTTAACTAAAAGAATTAATGAGCAAATTAATATAATTAAACAAGAGTACATAAATCCATCTAAATAATGAGTAAATATTTCTGTAACTACAATAGGATTCACACATATGAGAAAGGTGTAAATATATTTTTTTAAATTACTTAAATTAGCTTGATTTAATAGTTTAAAAACATATATTATAGAAGCTATAAGAACAATCATATTAATAAGTTTACCTGATTCCATTTTTTTGGTAAAAGAATAGATGGAAGCAGCAATTATTTCATAGCCTTTAGGATAAGATTGTACGTATATCTGTGCTACATTCGTTTTTGAAATTTCGTAGATAGGATTCCACCCTTGTTTTAAGTTTATAATGCTTTCCAAATGATACCATTGGCCATCAGTTGAAAGATCATAAAAAGATATAGAAAGATAGAAAGACAGTGTATAAAATATAATCGTTACAAACCACTCATAAAAAATATTTTTTTTTGACAGGAAAGGAAGTGTAAAATAAGAAATTATAAATGAAAATAATATTATGTATCGGGGAATACTTATTTTGAATAAAAATAATATATTAGATAAAAATAAGATTATAAAAAGTGGTGATATAGTAAAAAATACTAATATTGATGAGTTAATATGGGATTTATTTTTAAAATTTATTACCATTTAAATAAAGATCAATTATGCAAATATATGAAAAAAGGAATATGTTGTTCACGTATTCCTTTTTTTTATTTTTTATAATTAAAATTAATTATTTTCCGATCTTAATTCTCTAATAGTCACCACTTCTGCTTTTTATATAAAAAAATACTAATATGTATTATTTAATATACATTTTTTATTAATTAACATTTTAATATAAATTTATTATACATATGGTATAAAAAAAGGAATATGTAATTTACATATTCCTTTTTTTGTTTTTTATAATTAAAATTAATTATTTTCGGGTCTTAATTCTCTAACAACCGCTCCCGCTTTCCACATTTCGCTTTCACGAAGAGCTTTTAACTCTTCTTCCAATTTTTCGCGATAATCCGGCTTAGAGTTAGTATCAATAGATCTTTGAGCTTCATTACCACAAGCTACTTCTGCATATAATTTTGCAAATACAGGTTTTGTAGCGTCGTGGAAAGGTGTCATCCAATCTAATGCTCCTCTTTGAGCAGTAGTAGAACAGTTAGCATACATCCAATCCATTCCTTTTTCAGCAAAAAGCGGCATTAGCGATTGAGTAAGCTCTTCAACGGTTTCATTAAATGCTTCTGATGGTGTGTGTCCGTTTTCACGTAATACTTCATATTGAGCTAATAAGATACCTTGAATAGCACCCATTAATGTACCTCTTTCTCCGGTAAGGTCAGAATATACTTCACGTTTGAAGTCAGTTTCAAATAAATATCCGGAACCTACTCCTATACCTAAAGCGATAGTTCTGTCTTTAGCTTTTCCCGTTGCATCTTGGTAGATAGCATAGCTTGAGTTCAACCCTCTACCTTCTAAGAACATACGTCTAAGGCTAGTTCCTGATCCTTTAGGAGCAACTAATATTACATCTATATCTTTAGGGGGAATAATTCCGGTACGATCGCTGAAAGTGATACCAAAACCATGAGAAAAATATAATGCTTTTCCGGCTGTTAAATAAGGTTTTAATTTTGGCCAAACTTCAATTTGAGCAGCATCTGATAATAAATACTGAATAATAGTTCCTTTGGAAGCTGCTTCTTCTATATCAAATAAAGTTTCTCCGGGAACCCATCCATCAGCAATAGCTTTTTCCCAAGTTTTACCGCCTTTACGTTGACCAACGATCACATTAAAGCCATTATCTCTTAAATTTAAGGCTTGTCCGGGACCTTGTACTCCATACCCAATAACTGCAATGGTTTCACCTTTTAATGTTTCCCTAGCTTTTTCTAAAGGAAACTCATCACGAGTAATAACATTTTCAATTACTCCACCAAAATTCATTTGTGCCATCTTGTTAGTATTTTTAATTTTTTATTAAAGATTCTTTTATTTTTAATTCGCTTAACATATCACTTAAGCGTTCTATTTTTGAAGTATTTATAGCTATTCTTCCAGAGCGAATAAACTGCAAAACTTTTATATTCTCACTTAATTCTTGAAACAGCGCTTGTGTATCTGTGTAATGTCCTGTTTTTTGAATTACAACACAAATCTCGTTAATTTCAAGTATCTGAGCATTATATTTTCTAATTAAATTTTCAACCGAGCCAATTTTTAGGAATTCAGGTGTCGGTAATTTATATAATGCAATTTCTTGATGAATGAGTTCATCGTCAGTATTATAATAAGATTTTAATACATCCACACATTTGTCAATTTGCTTGACAACTTTTTCAATGGTTTCTTTATCGCAAAGGACCGTAATGGTAAATTTATGTATTCCTTCTATAGCAGATGGAGATACTGATAAAGTTTCTATATTTAAAAATCTTCTGGTAAAAACACTAGTAACCTGACCCAAAAGTCCCACCGTGTTTTCAGAAAATATGGTAACAGTATATAACGTTTTATTTTTCATGATTTTACTTTTTAGCATATAAAACTGCGAAGTCGTAATATTTATAAAGACAATCAACCTCTTTAAATCCTGCACTTTTAAGCCAATTTAATTGCTCTAGCAAAGGACTCCTTTTATCTAACTTTATTCGTTCAAAGCAAGCCTCAATTGCTTCTTGAGCTAAGCCGCTTTTTTCAATATACGCTCTCCATAATCTGTCATAAAGTGTAGAAAAAAATTCATCATTTCCCGCAATTTGTTCTGCATTTATAAATACACCGTTTTCCTTAAGATAGGAAAATATGGAATTATAAAGTTTAATTTTATCAAAATCCTCTAAATGATGAATTGCTAAAGAGGATACCACCGCATCGAAAGGTTGAGTTACTGTTAACGTGGTAAAATTCTGACAGATTATTTTAATATTCGGATTATTAATAAATCTATTTTTGGCAACTTCCAGCATCTTTTCAGAAAAATCAACTAAAGTAATTTTAGCTTTAGGATATTTTTGCAAAATAAATTCAGATAATAATCCGGTGCCTGCTCCGATATCTAGGATTTCAGGGGAAGAAGTTGAAAGATTTATATTTTCTACCGCAATCTGATAAAAATCGTCAAAACAAGGAATTAATTTCTTTCTTTGTTGATCGTATTGCTGTGCGACGGAATTAAATTTGGATTGAATAGTTTTCATAATTTTTAATTTATAGTTGATTAGATTCTCCCAACAAAATGTTAGTTACACAAGAACCTGCAGGTACCATAGGATAAACCATTCCTTGTAATTCTACTTGTACATCCAATAAATAAGGACCTTTATGATTAATCATTTCATCAATTGCCTTATCTAAATCATCTCTTTCACTTATGGTTTTAGATTTTATATTATAAGCCTTAGCGATAGCTTCGAAATTTGGGTTTTTCATAAGAGTTTCTGAATATCTTTTATCAAAAAATAATTCTTGCCATTGACGTACCATGCCAAGGAAATGATTATTTAAAATAATTATTTTTACATCAATGTCGTATTGCATGATGGTTCCCAATTCTTGTATAGTCATTTGTATCCCTCCATCACCCACAAATAAGCAGACCGTTCTATTGGGAGCACCAATTTTAGCTCCAATAGCTGCAGGCAATCCAAATCCCATGGTACCCAGTCCTCCCGAAGTAATAACGCTTCTACTATGTTTATATTTAAAGTATCGCACTCCCATCATTTGGTTCTGTCCAACATCGGTAACTAATATTCCTTCATGGTTTGTAGCTTCAGAAACTTTTCTAACTACTTCCCCCATCTTTAAGCTTCCTGCTTCCGGATACAACTCTTTTTTGATTACAGCATCATATTCTTTACTGTCATATTCTTTGAAGCTATCAAGCCATTCAGTATGCTTACTCTCATGGAGAAGTTTTGTAACTTCTGCTAAGGTAGTTTTTGCATCCCCAAGAACTTTTACATGAGTTTTTACATTTTTATCAACCTCAGAAGGATCAATATCAAAGTGAATAATTTTTGCCTGTTTAGCATAAGTATTTAAATCACCGGTGACACGATCGTCAAATCGCATACCTATTGCAATTAAAACATCGCATTCATTAGTTTTAATGTTTGGGGCAACATTTCCGTGCATTCCTAAAAGTCCGACATTTAGCGGATGGTCTGTAGGTATAGCTGAAAGGCCTAACATAGTGGACGCTCCGGGAATATTTGCTTTCTCTAAGAAATTTTTAAGTTCCTTTTCCGCACCGCTTAAAATAACCCCTTGTCCAATTAAAGCCAGGGGCTTTTTTGCTTCATTAATTAATTTTGCAGCTGATCGAATTTCCTCTTGTTTTAAATCGGGAATCGGCTGGTAGCTTCTTATAAAATTAATATCTTTTGGAGAATATTCAAATTGTCCGATCAAAGCATCTTTTGTAATATCTAATACCACAGGTCCTTTGCGACCGTTACTAGCAATATAAAAAGCTCTAGCTACCGCCCATGGAATTTCTTCTGCATTACGTATTTGATATGTCCATTTGCTAATTGGCTTGGTAATTCCTACTACATCTGCTTCTTGGAAAGCATCACTTCCTAATAAGCCGGAAAATACCTGGCCAGATATTACTACTAAAGGAGTACTGTCAATCATAGCATCAGCAATTCCGGTTACCGTATTTGTAGCACCGGGACCTGAAGTTACTAATACTATTCCGGGTTTTCCATTAGCTCGGGCATAACCTTGCGCAGCATGGGCAGCTGCCTGTTCATGACGTACAAGAATATGATTGATTTTATCTGTGTAATCATATAAAGCATCGAATACCGGCATAATAGCCCCTCCCGGATATCCGAATATAGTGTCTACACCTTCTTTAAGCAAGGATTTTATTAAAGCCTCACTTCCTGAAATATTAGTATTCATAGTCTTTATTCTTATTATTTAAGTCATTAATTATATTATTCTTACTGCACCTAAATCCGCTGAGCTAACCATACTAGCGTATGCTTTTAATGCTTTTGAAATTTTACGTTCTCTGTTGGGTTTAAATGCTTCGTTACCTTTTGAATATTCTTGATTCCTTCGAAATTCCAGTTCTTCATCGGATATTTTAACGTTAATAGAACGATTAGGAATATCAATTTCAATAATATCTCCGTCTTCTACCAAACCTATGGCTCCTCCGGCTGCAGCTTCAGGGGAAACATGCCCTATGGATAAACCGGAAGTTCCTCCTGAAAATCTTCCATCGGTAATTAAGGCGCATTCTTTTCCTAAATGTTTTGATTTTATATAGGAAGTAGGGTAGAGCATCTCTTGCATTCCTGGGCCTCCTTTTGGGCCTTCATAGGTAATGATTACGACATCGCCGGACTGAACTTTTCCTGATAAAATTCCTTCGCAAGCAGCATCTTGTGATTGAAATACTTTTGCCGTACCTGTAAATTTAAATATGCTTTCGTCTACTCCCGCCGTTTTTACCACACATCCGTTTAAAGCTATATTACCTTTTAATATAGCTAACCCACCGTCTTTAGTGTAAGCATGTTCCATATCTCGAATACATCCTTCAGATCGATTGGTATCAAGGGTAGGATAGGCTGAATTTTGTGATCCCATAACTAAATTAAACTTATTCCCAGGAGCTGATTTATATAAATTTAATGCTTCTTGATTAGGAGCTTCCGTAGTTATATCATATTTTTCTATTGCTTGTTTTAATGTATAACCGTCAATTCGGTAGGTAGAGGTATTGATTAAATTTGATTTAGCTAATTCATTCAAAATACCCATAATACCACCGGCTCGATTTACATCTTGAATATGGTATTTTGTTGTATTCGGAGCAACTTTACATAGACAAGGAATCTTTCTAGATAAGGAATCTATATCGTCCATAGTGAATTCCACCTGTGCCTCATTTGCGATGGCTAAAAGATGAAGGATTGTATTCGTAGAACCACCCATAGCAATATCTAAAGCCATAGAATTGAGGAAAGCCTGTTTCGTAGCAATACTTCTTGGCAATATGGAATCATCTCCAGCACGATAATATTTGTAAGCATTTTTTACAATCAAGGCAGCGGCATCTTTAAATAGTTTTTTTCTATTTTCATGGGTTGCTACTATGGTGCCATTTCCGGGCAAGGCTAATCCGATTGCTTCATTTAGGCAGTTCATAGAATTTGCTGTGAACATACCAGAGCAAGAACCACAAGTAGGACAAGCAGATCGTTCAATGGCATTGACCTCTTTGTCTGATACAGTGGAATCTGCAGATTTAATCATAGCATCAATTAGATCTAAATGTTGATGATTTAATTCTCCTGCTTCCATTGGTCCACCGGAAACGAAAATAGTTGGAATATTTAATCGCATAGAAGCCATAAGCATACCGGGTGTTATTTTATCACAATTGCTTATACATATCATTGCATCAGCTTTGTGAGCATTTACCATATATTCAACACTATCAGCAATTAAGTCTCTAGAAGGAAGAGAATATAACATTCCGTCGTGTCCCATAGCAATACCATCATCTATGGCAATGGTATTAAACTCAGCAGCAAAACATCCTAATGCTTCTATTTCCGATTTTACAAATTGTCCTATTTGATGTAAATGCACATGCCCGGGTACGAATTGGGTAAATGAATTGACGATTGCAATTAAAGGTTTACCCATTTGTTCCTCCTGCATTCCGTTTGCTCTCCATAGAGCGCGGGCTCCAGCCATTCTTCTACCATGGGTGCTGGTGTGACTTCTTAACTGGTTTTTCATTTTTTTAGTTTATTTTTGTTTCTTTATAAAATTAAAGCCCTTTCCTTAATAGGGAGAAAGGGCTTATGATATTTTATAACTACAATAGATTCTACTAACATCCCTCCCCCTGATTAACAAATATTGACCAGAATGAGGTTTAATAAGAGTATGTAGTTTAAATGAGACATTAGTTTTTAATTATATATTTTTATAACTTATAAGAGTGAGACAAAATTAAGATAGTTTTTTATTATGTCCAAATATTATTTGTAAATAAAATAATATTTGATAAAAGTAAATCCTAATTTAATATTAAAAATAAAAAAAAAATATATTATTTATATTGTATTAATTTGTTAAGTATAAAATTTCTTTAATTTTTTATTTATTAGATAAAATTAGAGGTTTAGTATTAAAAAAATAGGTTAAATTAAATTGTTAAAATATTTTTATTAAGAAGTCTGTATTTTTTGTCTTAAATTGTCTCGCATCTTTACTTAAATTATACAATAGTTTCTAAAAAAATCTAAAATAATAAGATTGAATATAAAAAGAACTCCTTTGTAAAGAAGTCCTTTTTATTATGAATTTTGGATATAATTAACAATCCATTTTCCAACTTCAGTGGTTGAATAAGCTTTTCCCTCGAAAGCGATATCTTCTGTTACAATTTTTTGTTCCATAGAAGCATCTACCGCTTTTCTAATCAAAGCACCTTCCTTTTTTAAATCAAAAGCATATTCGAACATCAAGGCAGCGGAAAGTATGGTAGCAAGTGGATTTGCTATATTTTTCCCTGCTGCTTGTGGGTAAGAGCCATGTATAGGCTCGAAAACAGAAGTATGAATGCCGATTGAGGCTGAAGGTAACATTCCCAGAGATCCTGTAATAACGGAAGCCTCATCTGTTAAAATATCTCCAAATAGGTTTTCAGTTACCAATACATCAAAACGTTTCGGCCATTGAATAATTTGCATTGCAGCATTATCAACAAACATGTATTCAGTTTCAATATCTGGAAATTCTTTTTCAATCTCCTGAGAAACTTGCCTCCATAGACGAGATGAGCAAAGCACATTTGCTTTATCAACTATAGTAAGTTTTTTATTTCGCTGTCCAGCTAATTTATAGGCTAATCTAACTATTCTTTCAATTTCCTCTCTAGTATAAACGCAAGTATCATAAGCGGTATTTCCGTCTTCACTTCTTCCTTGAGGTCGTCCAAAATATAAACCTCCCGTTAATTCTCTGACACACATAAAATCTGCACCTTCAACTAAGTCAGGTCGTAAAGGGGATTTATGTATTAGTGAAGGAAACGTATTGATAGGACGAAGGTTTGCATATAAACCAAGATCTTTTCTCATTTTCAATAATCCTTGTTCCGGACGAACTTTGGCAGAAGGATTATTGTCATATTTTGGATCTCCGATTGCCCCAAAAAGAACAGCGTCTGAATTCATACAAAGTTCATGAGTCTCCTGCGGATAAGGATTTCCAGTTTTGTCAATTGCAATTGCTCCTACTAACGCTTCTTTATAGGCAAGCTCATGATTAAATTTGGCACATATAGCTTTAGTTACATCTAAAGCCTGAGCAATAATCTCAGGGCCAATTCCATCTCCCGGTAATACGGCTATATTTAATTTCATTTTATATATTCTTTTATTTATTTTTTTCTAGTATAATATGTTTTTTAAAATGTTGAAACAATTATTTTTTACAAAATTAATTTCAATGTAAATTTTCAATAATGTTCAACATTTTTTCTGTTGCTTTAATGGCAGCTTCGGTTTGGTCAGCGTCTAATCCTCTGGTTTTAAATTCATAGTTATTGAGCTTCCAAGATATAACGGTTTGAACTAAAGCATCTGTTTGCCCTCCGGGAGGAATAATTACTTTGTAATTAGTAAGAATGGGTTTGGCTTTATTTAATTTTTCATATATAAGGCTGATCGCCTCGGAAAAAGCGTCATACTGTCCATCTCCAGATGCAGTTTGTTCATATGTTTTACCATCTATTTCCATTCTTATAGAGGCGGTTGGGTGCAGACCTTTACTTAAAACTAATGCATACGAAAGAATTTTTACTTTCTTTTCATTTTCATTCGTATTTAAAACATCGGATATGATAAAGGGGAGGTCTTCCTGTGTAATAATCTCTTTTCTATCTCCTAATTCAATCACGCGATTGGTCACCTTGATCATATCTTTTTCATCGAGTTCTATGCCTAAAGCCTCTATATTTTTTTTAATGTTAGCTTTTCCTGATAATTTACCTAAAGCATATTCTCTGATACGACCGAATCTATTCGGATGAAGATCATTGTAATAAAGATTGTTTTTATTGTCTCCGTCAGCATGAATTCCTGCAGTTTGTGTAAAAACATTTTCGCCTATTACTGGTTGGTTAGAAGAAATATTTTGTCCCGAATAAGTCTCTACTACGCGACTTACTTTATTTAACATAAATTCTTTAACGGAGGTCTTTATTTTCATCTGATCATGAAGAACAGCAATTACGCTAGGTAAGGGTGCATTTCCTGCTCTTTCTCCTAATCCATTCATGGTTACATGAATACCATGGATTCCTGAATCTACAGCAGCCATTACATTAGCCACAGCTAAGTCATAATCATTGTGAGCATGAAAATCAAAATGAATATCGGGATAACGATTTACTATTTCAGTACAAAAAAGTTTCGTGTTATTTGGATTTAGTATTCCTAAGGTATCAGGAAGCATAAAACGTTTAATGGGAAGACTTTTAAGATTATCGAGCATAAAAAATACGTAATCTTTTGAATGGATCATTCCATTAGACCAATCTTCAAGATATATATTAATGGATATATTCATAGATTGCGCTAGTAAAATATCATGCTTAATATCCTCTAAATGTTGCTGAGGAGTTTTACGTAATTGCTCTGTTACATGTTTTAGCGAGCCTTTAGTTAGTAAATTTATTATTTTACACCCGGAATCTTTTATCCAACGTAAAGAGGCTCCTTTATCTACAAATCCTAATATTTCCAATTTTTCCAAGTTTCCGGAGCTTTCTGCCCAAGAAGCTATTTTTTTAACGGTCAGAAACTCTCCTTCAGAAACTTTGGCAGAAGCAATTTCCAATCGGTTTATTCCCATGTCTATGAGTAGACGGGCAACGCTTAACTTCTCCTGCATTGAAAATGAAACTCCGGAAGTTTGCTCTCCGTCACGGAGAGTGGTATCCATAATTTCTATCATACTATTTTTTTTATTAATGAAACATGATTGACCAGTTGGAAATATTACTTTAATCTACGAATGATAAAATCGTAATTAATATTGAAAAATACGTTTTTTTTCATACTCTTCGATTTTATCTTTTTTTGATAGTAGATAATCAATATCGTCAAGTCCTTGAATAAGACATTCTTTTTTGTAAGAATTTATGTCAAAAATTTCAGTTTTTCCCGTTTTATTATTTGTGATAGATTGCTTTTCAAGATCTATCGTAATAGTATTTTTTTGGTCCGAATGGATGCTTTCAAAAAGATCCGATAAAAACTCCGGGCTAACTACTACTGGAAGTAAGCCGTTGTTTAGAGAGTTGTTCTTAAAAATATCTGCAAAATAGCTGGAAACAACCGCACGAAATCCATAACCTGATACAGCCCAAGCAGCATGTTCTCTACTTGATCCGCTTCCGAAATTTTTTCCTGCTACTAAAATTGTACCACTGTAGGTAGAATTATTTAATACAAAATCTGGTTTTGGATTTCCACTTTTATCATATCTCCAATCTGCGAATAAGTTATCACCGAATCCTTCTTTATTCGTTGCTTTTAAGAATCGTGCCGGTATTATTTGGTCTGTATCCACATTTTCTATTGGAAGTGGAATGTATGTTGATGTTATCGTTTTAAATTTTTCCATGTTGTTTTTTATAGAATTAGTTTAATTTTCTAGGATCGGTTATTTTTCCGGTTACAGCCGCGGCTGCAGCTACCAATGGACTGGCTAAAATAGTTCTGGCGCCTGGTCCTTGTCTTCCTTCAAAATTTCTATTAGTGGTAGAAACCGCATATTTTCCTGCTGGAACTTTGTCATCATTCATAGCAAGGCATGCAGAACAACCGGGTTGACGTATTTCGAACCCTGCTTCTTCTAAAATTTCATATAACCCTTCATCGATAAGTTGTTGAGCAACTCGATGACTTCCGGGAACTAACCATGCTGTAACATTTTCTGCTTTTTTCTTACCCTTAACAAAATTTGCAAAAGTTCTAAAATCTTCAATTCTTCCATTAGTGCAACTTCCTATAAACACATAGTCTATAGGCTTTCCTTCCATTTTTTCTCCTGGATTGAAGCCCATATAATTCAATGATTTTATAAAAGAAATTTTACCTGTTTCATCCAACCCTTCTAATGTTGGTATAGATCCGGTTATTGAAACCCCCATACCTGGATTGGTCCCGTAAGTAACCATAGGTTCAATTTTAGAAGCGTCAAATGTATATTCTTTATCGAATTTAGCTCCTTCATCTGTTTTTAGAGTTTTCCAATATTCGATAGCTTCATTCCATTTATCTCCTTTAGGAGCAAAGTCTTTACCTTTAAGATATTCGAATGTTGTTTCATCAGGAGCAATTAACCCTCCACGTGCTCCCATTTCGATGCTTAAATTACAAAGGGTCATTCTTTGTTCCATGTTTAGATTTCGAATTGCTTCACCCGCATATTCAACAAAATATCCGGTAGCTCCTCCCGTAGTAAGGGTTGAAATCATAAATAATGCTAAATCTTTAGCGGTAACTCCGTCACTTAAAGATCCATTAAAGTTAATTCTCATGGTTTTAGGTCTACTTTGAAGAATACATTGAGTAGCTAATACCATTTCAACTTCACTGGTTCCTATTCCAAAAGCAATAGCTCCAAAAGCACCATGAGTAGAAGTATGGCTATCTCCACAAACTATAGTCATACCCGGTTGGGTATATCCATTTTCCGGTCCGATGATATGAACTACTCCATTTCTTTCGTTTCCAAGTGCATATAATGTAAGTCCAAATTCTTCTGCATTTTTAGAAAGTGTATCTAATTGTTTTTTGGATATAGGGTCTTTTACCGGCTGATCTTGATTGCAGGTTGGTGTATTATGGTCAGCAGTAAGTGTGGTTTGTTCTGGTCTGAAAACCTTTAATCCTCTTTCTCTTAGTCCGTTGAAGGCTTGAGGGCTGGTAACTTCATGGCAAAAATGCCTATCTATATATAATTGGGTAGGCCCATCTTGTATAGAAGTAACCGTATGAGCATCCCAAATTTTGTCAAAAAGTGTTTTCATGGTATATTCTCTTTTTTAATTGGTTTAATTATAAATGTTAAACGGTAAATTTATTTATAGCGTCAATATAGGCTTCCACAGAAGCAGTAACAATATCTGTATTTGCTGCAAAGCCATAATAGTTTTTGCCATTATATTCTACTTGCATATGTACTTTCCCTAAATCATCGCTTCCTTTATTAATAGCTTGAATTAAAAATTCATGAATAGTCATTTGTTTTTTGAGTATTTCTTTAACTGTATTGATAGCTGCGTCGACAGGACCGTTTCCGAAGGAAGTAGAGGTGAATTTTTCTCCGGCAATATCTAAGGTAACAATCGCTGCATTTATAACGCCTTTACCAGATGTAACTTGTAGAAAATCCAATTTAATACGATTGCTTTCATTCGGTTCTTTTCCAACAAGAATTAATAGGTCATCGTCGTTAATATCTTTCTTTTTGTCAGCTAATTCTAAAAATCGTTCATAGATAGTGGTTAATTCATTTGATTCAACTTTAATTCCCAATAAGTTTAATCTGTTTTTAAGAGCATGGCGTCCACTACGGGCTGTTAAAACGATTGCGTTGTCATCAATACCTACTTCTTTAGGGTCTATAATTTCATAGGTTGAAAGGTTTTTCAATACGCCGTCCTGATGTATTCCAGAGGAATGAGCAAATGCATTTCTTCCAACAATTGCCTTATTGGGTTGGATAGGCATATTCATTAAGCTGGAAACCATTTTACTTACAGGATATAATTTTTTGGTATTAATACTTGTCTCTATAGCTAATTCCTTGTGGCTTTTAATTGCCATAACAACTTCTTCTAGAGAAGTATTTCCTGCACGTTCACCAATTCCATTCATGGTAACTTCCACTTGTCTAGCCCCATTTATAACTCCCATAAGAGAATTGGCAGTTGCCATTCCTAAATCTTGATGACAATGTGTAGATAAAATGGCGTTTTTCATATCCACATGTTCCATCAGATATTTTATCTTTTCTCCATATTCCGTAGGAAGGCAATAACCGGTAGTATCAGGGATATTTATTACTGTTGCTCCTGCATTTATAACTGCCTGAACCACTTTGGCTAAATATTCATTGTCTGTTCTTCCGGCATCTTCAGCATAGAATTCTACGTCTTCAACAAATTTTTTAGCATAGGCGGTTGCTGCAACAGCTCTTTTGATTATTTCCTCTCGAGTAGAATTAAATTTATATTTAATATGGTAATCGGAAGTTCCAATTCCTGTATGTATTCTTTTTTTCTTCGCATATTTAAGAGCATCGGCTGCTACTTCTATGTCTTTTTCTACAGCGCGAGTTAGAGCGCAGATGGTTGGTCTTGTTACTGCTTTGGAAATGGCTTCTACTGAGCTAAAATCTCCAGGGCTTGAAATCGGGAAACCGGCTTCAATAACATCTACTCCTAATTCTTCTAATGCTTTAGCAACTTCTATTTTTTCAATTGTATTTAACTGACACCCGGGTACCTGTTCTCCATCCCGTAAAGTAGTGTCGAAAATGAATAATTTATCCATCTTTATATCGTTTTCTTTTGTGATTAATAAACAATAAAAAGCCTTTCCCCTTGGAGTGAGAAAGGCTTTTTATATTTTGTATAATTTACAACATAAGCGTTACTCACTCTGAGTTTTACCCAGAATCAGAATAATGCTAATTATGTTAGTAAACAATGACATTCGTTTTATTAATTATAATTGGCCGCTAAATTATGATAATTTTTCTAAATACCAAAATAAATAGGGTAAAAAAATATTTTAGTTTTAATTTAAATTCAAAAAAATATTCTAAAAATAATACATAAAGGATAATTATTGCTATGTGATTGTTAATTGTTAAAAAAAACGTGTTTTTGTTTCAAATTTTTTTAAGAATTTAATAGAATTTAAAATAATGTTAAATAAATATTGCTTAAATCCCAATGTTTAGTTGAATTAACTTTTTTTAAATACCTTTTATTTAGATACTTTCGGTTATTTTTTGCTAAAAATTGTTATTTATTCTTTTACTAGGTGATTACTTAGTATTATATAACATTGATGTTAAAGAGGATTTATTACAAATGTCAATCTGTATTTAAAAAATTAGATAAAACAACCCTATAGAAATTTTCCTCATTTTATGTGTATAAGCAGTCCACACGTGATTATTACTTTACGCAATCTTTGAATATTGGTTTTTGCATTTAACTAGTTAAAGCATGATTATAAGGATTACCTAATCTAAGAAACAACAGCTAAAAATAAGTTATTATAGGTTTTGCTTCGTTGCTTTTATTGTTCATATTTTCTTTTGATATTTTAAACAGGAGTAAGCATTTCTGTATTTTTGATGTACTTTTTGTTTTTTATCAAAATATTCGAAATTAGAGTATGTCTTATCTCCAAATAAGACTATGTTGAAAATTTAATCATCTCCATGTTTGTTTAAAGACAGTCAGGTCATTATCCTCTTCATAGGTAAAAGTGATATTTCCCGAAAAGGGAACTATATTGATTCTTTTGTAGGCCAAAGCATGAAGTTTTAAACCAGCAATATCCTTAAGCTGTTATTTTTTTGCTACTTTGCTTTCTCTATTCCGTCTTGCACAAATGATAACAGGCATTGAGTCAATTAACGATATATTAAAATCAAAATCTTGCGTTCTGAATAATGTAATCACTCTCTTAGAAATTATATTTTATGCATTCAATTTGGCGATTAATCTTAGGCTAAATATATAATAGAATAGCAGTAAAGGAAAACAGAAAGAAAGATACTTGTATTTTTGATAAGGAAATACTTCTGATAATACTCTGCAAATAGGCAAATAGTCATTATTTCCTGATTGGTAAAAGATACTATTGTACCTTTAATAGCAATATTTTAGCTCTGAATCGTATGAATCACAGGTATATATATAAATTATTTATCAGTTTAAGCTCTTCTTCTTGGGAATCATAATTAAAGAATAGTGTGGTAATATTCCTTTAAACTAATGATTTTTTAGATGATTGACCAAGTGTGTGATGTGTTTATTTTGTTGATAATTAATATTTTGGATAAATAGCGATCTGCGTCAACTACTGATTGGTTTTATTTTATAGTTTTAAATAATTGAAAATATTCTATATTAATTGAAAATATCCTATATTAATTTAGATTGTAATTTGTAAGTTTGTATTTTATATGTTAAAATTAATTATGAAAAAAATTTGTTTATTTATTTATTTTATTATTTTAATTGAAGTTATACTTAAGTTTTTAAATTATTTTAATAATAAAATTCTTATCGTGTCGACTTTTTATATTAATTATCAAGATGGGTTTATTAGAAGAGGATTGTTTGGAAGTATTTTACATTTCTTCTCAAAATATACATTTATAAATCCATTTAAATTTCAAATAATTTTTTTTCTTATTGTAATAGTTGTTTTGTTTTATTTGATTATAAGAGGATTTTATAAACATAAAATCGAATTTTATATATTATTTGGGAGTTTTATGCTTTTGAATGTTATAGCATTTAATATGTTTTTTTTCATAGATATATTTTTTATAGTATTTTTTGTTTTGCAAATGTATGTTATAAACAAGATTGACAATATTAATACTAAACTTATTGTGATTAACTTGATGAGTATTTTTATGATTCTTAATCACGAAGCATACTTTATCTTTACTTTTTTTCCGATACTCTATTTACTTAATGTAAATAGTTTTAGTGTAGAGAATGTAAGAAAGATAGTTTTATTATCTCCTTCATTTATTGTATTTTTATTAATGGGACTGTATTTTAATGGTCGTGGCGTGGATACAAATGTTATTATTGATAGTTGGAAGGGTTTCGGAGGAGAATATTTAGATCAAATAAGCAAATTATATTGGACATTTAATTCTACTGATGAAGTCGTTATATGGAAAATCTCTATTTTTAAGAATAATCCAATTTACCTTGTAGGTTTTTTTATTAATCTAGTATTAATTTTCTTATGTATGTTGATTTATTTGAATAATAATTTTAAATCAAATTCAAAATATATTTTCACATTTCTATTATTTCAATATTTTGCTATTATCTTAATATCCTTAATAGCAATTGATTATGTTAGGTGGTTCTGGCTTGCCAATATAATAACTATATTCACTTTACTTAATGTAAATTCCAATATGGGTTTTTTAAAACAAATTAATATTAATATTTCTAATAGGATTTGTTATATTAATAGATTCATAATATTATTTATTGGTTTACCATTAGGGGGGAGCTGGTCACCTATTCAATTTATATATACAATGCCGATAAAACATTTTTTTGATTTTGGGAATAGGGTTTTGTCTTTATTCGCTTAGTTGGAATGTTTAGTTAAAATAAGTTCATGATTTATACTTGTTGGTATTTCGTTTTTCTGATGGGTAACATAAATTAATGATTTATGGGAATCACAGAATTCTTCGATAATTCGTAATACGTGAGATTTATTGCCCATGTCTAATCCATGTAAGGGTTCATCGAGAATTACAAGAGATGGATTTTTCACAAAAACGCGTGCTAAGAGTACTAGACGCTGCTCTCCGGTTGATACAGTAAGAAAAGATACGTTTTTTAACTTTTCTATGTGTAAAGCCTCCATCCATTGTATAGATATTTTTTTTTGTTCGTTGTTACATTTTCTATATAGTCCAATGGTATCAAAAAAACCTGAGCTAATTACTTCAAGACAGCTTATATTTTTTTTATAATATAGATGCATTTCCGGAGAAACATATCCAATATGTTTTTTTATATCCCAGATACTTTCTCCTGTTCCTCGTTTTTTATCGAATAAAATTATATCATTGGCATAAGCTTGAGGATTGTCGGCTGCTATTACACTTAATAAAGTAGATTTTCCAGATCCGTTAGGTCCGGATAATAGCCATTTTTCACCTTTTACAACTTTCCAAGATAAATCTTTTAGAATTGTCCTATTTCCATAACGGATGTTTATATGGTTTAATAATAGTGCATTTTTGTAATTGTTTTGATTGTTTTGGTTTTCAAAGTTTGGAAGAAACTTTTTATCATTTAAACTTATAGTGAATAAAGTATTTTGTAATTTTTTGTCGGTTAAAAAATCATTTATACTTAGACTATCTAATATTTCTTTGTTTTTAATAGGTAAGATATGCGTAATAATAGGGGAGATATCATAAAGATCCGAAATAAGAAGTACTATTTGTACATTTTTTAGATTTTTTAGATTTTGAAAAACCTCTTCTAAAACTTGTCTTGCTTGAATATCCAATCCAATAAATGGATTATCCAAAATTAATATTCTGGGTTGGGTAGACAAAGTTTGTATAATTAAAAATTTCCTTAGCTCTCCACTGGAAAGAAGATCTATATTCTTTTCAATTAAATCTTCAATTCTGAATGTTTCGATTAAATATTTTATCCATTTTAAGTCAGCATTTTTAAACAAAATATCTTTTACTTTTGGTGTATCGTCATTTAATCCGATATTCCATCTTTGTTGATAATAACTATCTTGAGTTTTGGTAAATGAATAAATATTTCGAAAAGCGACCACTTTAATGTAATTACTTAAGCAAGTCTTTTTTTCTTTATAAATAATCTTTCCTTCTTTTAAAGCATATTTTCCGAATAAAATATCGATAAGTAGGGATTTGCCTGATCCGTTGGGACCAATAATTGCCCAATGTTGCGAGGAGTTAATTTTCCAGTTGATTGGTTGGGAGAATCTTACAGTTTCATTTTGCGGAATTATATTTTCTAATTTTAGTAATGTATCCATTTTTATTGTTTAAAAATTTGTGAAAACTAAATGTAATAAAATTTAAACACTTCTTTTTTTCAATACTATTTATATGTAATAACTAGTAACTAAAAAAAATATGATTAGTGTCAAATGTAAAACTTTGATAATAAATTTGTTTACAAGGATAGGAAGAATGTTTTACAAAACCTTATCTTTGTATAAAGATATAGAAAATATGAAATAATGCCTTTCTTAGATAAATATAAATTAATTGTTACAGATGCCATTGAGAACTATAAGCTAACTAATTCTCCTCACCAATTATACGATCCTATCAATTATATTTTAGCATTGGGAGGGAAGCATCTACGCCCTATCATATTATTAATGTCTTGTGATCTATTTGATGGAGATATTGAAAGGGCGATAAAGCCTGCTTTAGGAATAGAATATTTTCACAATTTTTCCTTAATGCATGACGATATTATGGATAAAGCCTCTTTACGTAGAGGTAAAAAAACAGTTCACGTAAAGTATGATGAGAATACCGCCATACTTTCAGGTGACGCTTTATTGGTAAAATCATTTCAAATGTATGAAGACCTTGATTCTCACTTATTTAAAAAATGTTTTACCCTATTTTCTCAAACGGCACTAGAAGTTTGTGAAGGACAGCAATATGATATGAATTTTGAAAAGCAACAAGAGGTATCTTATGATGAGTATATCGATATGATAACTAAAAAGACCGCTGTTCTGTGTGCTTGCGCATTGGAGATGGGAGCTTTATTGGCTGAAGCTGGGGTTGAAGATTCGAAAAATATGTATGAATTTGGTCGTCATTTAGGAATTGCATTTCAGTTAATGGATGATTATTTAGATGTATTTGGAAAACAAGAAACTATAGGTAAAAAACATGCCGGCGATATTGATGAAAATAAAAAAACTATTTTATACATATTAGCCAAACAAAAGGCTAATGAAAATCAAAAAAGAAAATTAAATCATTGGTATGCTGTTATAGAAGCAAGTCAGGATAAGACCAACGAAGTTTTGACTATTTTTAAAGAATTGGATGTTGCTACCTCTTGTATGGAATTAATAAAACACTATTCTGATCAGGCAAAAAATTATTTAGAAATGGTTAAGGCAGATACAAATAAGAAAAAGATGTTTTATGAATTAATAGATTATTTATTAGTGAGGGATAATTAGTACGTATGATATTTAGAACAGAATTGCCATATAATCCTAATAATTCGATTAAGATTGATTACAAAAGTAAAATATTTACTATAGGTTCTTGTTTTGCTACTGAAATTTCCAATAAGCTTTCAGAATATAAGTTTTCGGTGATGCATAACCCTTTTGGAGTTATATTTCATCCCTTAGCCATAGAAAACGCAATCATGAGGATTTTTTCTCAAGAAGAATATCAGGCTTCAGAGCTGTTTAAATACGAAGAATTATATTTAAGTTGGGATCATCATTCCTCTTTTAGTGATATATCTAAAGAGAAGGTTCTAAATACTATTAATCAAAATATACATCAAGCCAACAGTTTTCTACAAGAAACAGACATGGTTATAATTACTCTTGGAACCTCATTTGTATATAAATTAACTCAATTTGATATAATAGTTGCCAATTGTCATAAAATACCAAATTCAAATTTTTCTAAAATATTATTAGCAGAGCATCAAATAAAAACTTCTCTTAAAAATATTATAGAAATGTTGACAGAAATGGGTAAAAAAGAAATGAAAATTTTTTTTACCTTAAGTCCTGTAAGACATATAAAAGATGGAATTATTGAAAATAATAAGAGTAAGTCAAAATTATTATGTGCTATTCATTCAGTAGTTGAATCGTACGATAATTGTGAATATTTTCCTTCCTATGAATTTATGATGGACGACTTAAGAGATTATCGCTTTTATAAGGAAGATATGATTCATCCGAACGACCTAGCTATTAAATATATTTGGGAAAAATTTAAGACAGCTCATATATCATCTAAAGATTACACTACTATGCAAATGGTAAAAAAAGTAAATACTTCTTTACAACATAAAATTCAAAATAAACATACGATAGCATATAAGAAGTTTTTGTATAGTATTTTAAAACATATTAAAGATTTGGAGCCGTTTCTGCCCCCTATGGCTTTTAAAGAAGAATTTCAGGAATTAAGAAATAGAATGAATGAATCTTATTAAATCCTAGTAATAATTTTATAACATTAAAAAGATAAAAGGAATGATACTAATAGACACCCATACTCATATATATTCTGAAAAGTTTGATCATGACAGGGATAAAGTTATCCAAAGAGCTATGGATATAGGAGTGCAACGTTTTTACCTTCCATCTATAAATTCTTCATATTATAATAAAATGGAAGATCTTAAAAATAAATATCCTGAAAATATGTTTTTAATGATCGGCCTTCATCCATGCGATGTGAAATCAGAAACATACGAACACGAATTAGCTTTTGTAGAAAATAAGTTATTGGAAGAAAAATTTGCAGCTGTTGGAGAAATCGGTTTAGATCTATATTGGGATACTACTACATTGGAATTGCAAAAATATGCTTTTATTAAACAAATAAATTTAGCTAAGAAATTTAAGCTGCCTATAATAATTCATATAAGAGATGCTTTTAAAGAAGCATTGGAAATTCTTGAAAAAGAGAAGGATTCGGATTTATATGGGATAGTACATTGTTTTAGTGGAAACTTAGAGCAAGCAAAACAATTTATAGATTTGGGGTTTTATTTAGGTATAGGTGGAGTAGTTACTTTTAAGAATGGAAAAATTGATAAATTTTTGAAAGAAATTCCTCTAGAAAATATAGTTTTGGAAACTGATTCCCCTTATTTAGCACCTACACCGTTTCGAGGAAAAAGAAATGAATCATCGTATTTAAAAGTAATTGCAGATAAAATTTCAGATATCTATGAGCTCATGCCTGATGAAGTAGGTAAAATTACTTCAGAAAATGCAAGAAGAATTTTTAATCTATAAAATAAAATTTAAGATGAAATAATATCATATAGTATTATTCATAATATTTAAATATAACGGTTATGCAAAGAAATATGCTCTTTGATTCTTTGAAATTCGGTTTAATATATTTAATGGTTTTTGGTCATACTTTACAATATAATTCCGGAAGTATTAAAGATGCTATTTATGGGTTTATATATTCATTTCATATGCCTTTATTTATATTTGTTTCCGGATATTTTTCAAAAAATATAAATTTGGGAAAATATAAAAAATCATTTATATCACTTATAATTACGTTTACAATATTCCAATTTATTTATTCTTTTCCCTTATTGTTTTTAGATTTTAAAGAATGGCTTATCTTTTTCGCTAAACCTAAAGGATGGTATATTATCGGATTATTAGTATGGCGTCTTCTATTCCTTTTAGCTAAAGATAAATTTTCTAAATACAGTTTGCTAAGTTTGTCTTTTATTTTTCCTCTTTGTATAGGATTCTTCGATTATGAAATACCTTTGTTCAGAATATTTACTTTTTTTCCCTATTTTCTTTTAGGTGCTTATTGTAGAGAATCAACAATTTTTAAAATAAGAGATATAAATAAAATTTATACAATAGGTTTCTTAATTATATTCTTTATTTGCATGTATTTCTTTGTTAATAGAGAATTCATAGTCTCTCTTTTTGGAGAAGCCCCTTATATTGAACAAGATTCTTCCAGGATTACAGGACTCTTATATAGGATTTTAGCGTATTTTTTAGCAATAGTAGTTTCTATTGGAGTTATCAATTTAGTTCCTGATACCATTGGCAAGTATGGTTCGAAAACGTTAGAAATATATTTGATGCATCACATTTTTTTATATTTATTATATGTGGCATTGTTTCCTTTTTTACATTTTCATCCTGGCATAGTATCAAATTTTGGTATTTCCGCACTCATTATTATATTGTGTCTATATTTAAGTATGTTTAAAGTTGTTAAAATCATTATGGCTCCATTAGACTATTTGAATAAAATAAAATAACAGTAATAAAAAATTAAAGTAAAAAGCCTGTTTTGAACAAGTTTTTATAGATCAGTATTAAAAGACTATTAAAATAGAAATAAAAAAAATCCGGTCTAGACCGGATTTCATATTTTTACATAAATCGTTATATTTATGCCTGAGCTTCACTACTAGGTTGTATGGAAACATAGGAACGATTATTTTGTTTTTTTCTAAAAACTACTATTCCATCTGTTAGAGCAAACAAAGTATGATCTTTACCCATTCCAACATTATCACCTGGGTGATGAGTTGTTCCTCTTTGTCTAACTAAGATGTTACCTGCTTTGGCGTCTTGACCACCGAAAATCTTTACTCCTAATCTTTTGGAATGTGATTCTCTACCGTTTTTGGAGCTACCAACTCCTTTCTTGTGTGCCATGCTTTAATTTCTTTATTAAATTAATCTTCTGCTTTTGCTTCTGTTTCTTTTTTAGGAGCTGCTTTTTTTGCCGCTTTTTTAGGTGCTTCCAACCCGCCAATAGATACAATTTGTATTTGAGTAAATTGTTGTCTATGACCGTTTTTCACTTTATATCCTTTTCTTCTTTTCTTTTTAAAGACAATTACTTTGTCTCCTTTTACTTGATCTAAGACTTTAGCGACTACTGTCACTCCATTAATAACTGGGGCGCCAACTGTTACAGAACCGTTATCGGTAAGCAATACTTTGTCGAAAGTTACTTCGTCATCAATATTAGCTTTCAAACGGTTTACGAACAATTTTTGGTCTTGCTCAACTTTGTATTGAAGCCCTGCTATCTCTACAATTGCGTACATAAAATATTCGTTTTTGGTTTGCAAATATAGTGAATTTTTTAATATCGAAAATGTATTCTTATTGTAAAATATAAAAAGATAAAAAATGAGAAACATATTAATAAAAGAAAAATTACAATGTTTACCTTTGTATTATATACAAATTTATACGCATATTTTACATGACAAAAAAAGCATTAAGAATAGTCTATATGGGAACTCCGGAGTTTGCAGTAGCTCCATTAGAAGAAATTATAAAGTCCGGATATGAAGTGGTAGGAGTAGTAACAACCCCGGATAAGCCAGCTGGAAGAGGACAAAAAATAGCAGAATCCTCTGTTAAAAAATATGCATTGAGTCATGATTTACCTCTATTTCAACCGGTAAAAATGAAAGATCCTGAATTTGTAAGCCAACTTCAAAAGCTGAATCCCGATGTAATAGTAATTGTTGCTTTTCGTTTGTTACCTAAAGAAGTGTGGTCCCTACCTAAACTAGGAACTTTTAATTTGCATGCTTCTTTATTGCCTCAGTACAGAGGAGCATCACCTATAAATTTTGCTATAATTAATGGGGATAAAGTGTCTGGAGTAACAACATTTTTTATAGATGATAAGATTGATACCGGTGAAATTTTATTACAGGCCAAAACTGAAATTAATGATTCTGATGATGCAGGAATTCTACATGATAAATTGAAAATACTTGGAAAACACTTAGTAGTAAAAACCTTAGATGGATTAGCAGAAGGGATTTTAAAACCTCAAAAACAAATTCTTAAAGAAGATGTAGAATACAAATATGCTCCTAAAATATTTAAAAATGATTGTCAAATACGGTGGGAAGAACCTTTAGAAAAAATACATAATTTAATAAGAGGCTTAAGTCCTTATCCTACTGCTTTTACTCATTTACTAATTAATGGAGAATCAAAAATTTTAAAAATATATAAAGGACATTATAAAATTGAAAAGCATATCTTAGAAATTGGAACTGTAATTATAGAAGGGAAAAAGATACTTAAAATCGCAGCATCTGATGGGTTCTATTTTTTAAATGAAGTGCAGTTAGAAGGAAAGAAAAGAATGAGGATTTCAGATTTTATCAATGGACTAACAATAAAACATAATTTAAAAGTTAACTAAGTTATTATATGGATTACAGTAAGTTAAAATTAGTGGTAACAGATATGGATGGCACCTTGCTTCATTCAGACCATACATTAAATAAGGAGTTCTTTACAATTTATGAAAAGCTGAAAAGATTGGATATAAAATTTGCTGTAGCTAGTGGAAGACAATATTACAGTCTTTTAGGTGATTTTGAAAGTATTAAAGATGAAATATATTTCATTGCGGAAAATGGAGGGAATGTGGTACATGATGAAAAACAATTATTTGTTCATAAACTTGATCAAGAGGTAATTAATGAAGTAGCACAATTAATTTTACCCTTACCGGATACACAGATGCTTTTATGTGGGGTAAACAGTGCATACATTGAAGAAGGTCATTATGAATTTGAAAAGCAAATAGCTCCCTATTATCCTAAAAGAAAAATTATTGCGGATTTTCAAAAAAAACTTAATGATCAGATTGTAAAAATTGCCATATATAATTCTGATAGTTCCGAAGAAAATATTTTACCACTTGTTGAACATCTCAGTGAAAATTATCAAGTAGTAATATCGGGGAAAAATTGGTTGGATATATCTGTTAACAATGCCAATAAGGGGTTTGCATTAAAAGAAATTCAAGAAATATTAAAAATATCTAAAGATGAAACTATGGCTTTTGGGGATTATTTAAATGATTTAGGTATGTTTAATGAAAGTTATTTTAGTTATGCAATGAAAAATGCTCATCCCAAATTGAAAGAAATCGCAAAATTTGAAGCAGACACTAATGATGAAGATGGGGTATTAAAGGTATTAAAGGAAGTGATTGCGCAAAGAGGATTATAAATAACTAAAGATTGCACGTTATTTATTGGTATTTTATATAAATACTGTTATAATTAATAATAATTATAATTGGTGAAAAAATAAAAATATTACCTAAATATAATTAAAATAAAGGAAATTTTCCTATATCGTGTTAATAAGGATACTGTTTAAAGATTAGGATTATACTCAATTATTTTTTTTAAGAATTTAAATAAAAACAAAATGAAAAGAAAAATATTTACCTTATTAATAATTGTTTCGTACATAGTAAAAGCAGCTAATTTAGAAGTTGGATACACTGCAGTTTCAAATACTATTTTGGAACAAGAACCAACGTTAGAATCAGTTCTTCATAACTATTATATTGCTGTAGCCGGAAGTAAAGAAAAATTAGAACAGCTTACTTCCTTAGTTTCTAAAGGGGAAATGTCTATTAAGGATGTTCCTAATAAAGTGAGTTTTGAAATTAAATACAAAACACCTAATAAGTATATATCTAAATTTTTATTTATGGGAAAAACCACGATAACTGGTTTTGATGGAAAAAACCTATTTTACAATATGAGTGCTGTTGACTATGAAGATCAATTAAGAGAAAGACTACTACCATTAAAAGGAATATCAGAGTTATATTATACCTCTGACAATGCCGTATTTGATGGTAAGGAAATGTTAGCTGGTAAGGAAGTTTATAAGATAATAGTTACAGATAATTTTGTAAAACACGTTGTTTATTTCGATCTTAAAACAGGTTTCAAAGTAAAGGAGGATATAATAGAGTGTATTGAAGTGAATGAAGTAGTGAATGAAGTAGTGATGACAAAAGAGTATTCAGATTATAAAAATTTTAATGGATATAAATTACCCACTAAGATTACCACAAATATTATCCGAAAAACAGATACGAAAACCTATACTTTTCCTGAAATTCAAGAAACCATTACTAAGTATAAAATAAATCCTAAATTAAACGATTCAGAATTCAAACTTTAATTTTAAATAAAAGGCCTTTTTAAGGCCTTTTATTATAATATTAGTTAAATTAATCATTAGTTTTCTTTTTATATTGCGGTGGCATGACAGTTTCATTGCCATCTCGCTCTGCATAAAAATGTGGAGACAAAATTTCAATTCCTTCTTCATGGAACCTATCAATAATATTTTTATGAAGATTTGAATAAACTTTAGGCATAGCCAAATCGCAATCTGTGTAAGCATTAATTTGATAGCAGCAATAAAAATCTTCTAACTCTTTAATTAAAACAAAGGGAGAAGGATTTTTCATTACCCCCTCAGTATTTGTTGCAGCTTCAATAAGTAAATCCTCCACTTTTTTTCGAGGAATATCATAACCTACTGTAATATCTGAATAAATGATAATTCCATAGTTTCTTGCTGAAGTGCTATAATTGACTGTTTGAGAGGAAAGTATAAATGAATTAGGTATTGTAATTAATTCATTTTTAGATGTTCTGATACGTGTTACAAAAGGCGTTTTTTCAACTACATTTCCAACCGTATCATTTAATTTAATTTGATCTCCTATTTTAAAGGCACGCATATAGGTGATAACTAATCCGGACATTAAATTTCCAATTACAGTAGTTGAACCTAAAGATATGATAAGTCCAATAAACACAGATATTCCTTGAAAGGCGGGAGAATTGGAATTAGGAAGTAGAGGCCATATCATTATAAACATAAAAGAATAAAGTAAAAAGCGAAGGATATTGAAGGTTGAGTAAGCCCAATCCGAATAAAAGCCTTTTATTTTAATTCTTTCTTCGAATATTTCTCCTGCAAAATATTTTAAGATTTTAATAATATATTTGAAAATAAGGTATATAAAAATAATTTTTACAAGATTTGGTATGTAATGTATAATTGTATTTCCCATGTCTTTGGCCATGTTGCTCACAAAATTGAAAATATAATACACATATTTTTCTGTTTCAGGAAAAATTGAAAAAATAATAAATAAAGATATAATTAATTGGATAATGATAAATGAATATTTAATTACCTTCGTTACGGAAACCAATAACACTTCCTGTCGATCATTTGTTAGGAATTTATTAGCTTTGAATTTTTCATTAATTAATTTTTTTAAATAATTTTTAATTTTATTAAATAATTTTTGAGTAAAATAAATAGCAATTATTTGAATAATAATAACTAAAAATAAAATTAAGAATGATTTAATTTTTTGCTGAAGTCCGTATTTTGAATGGAGTTCAGAAATTTTTTTAGAAATAATTGAGGTATACTTTTTAGCAAGATCTTGTCGAGATAAATTTTGCCATAATCCATCCTGATCCGACAAAGTAATTATAACTTTATCACCTGACATTATATCGGTTACATATTCGGTTTCATAGGTATAAATAGAGTCTGGTTTAAGTTTTAATTTTTTTCCTTCTGCTAGTATTACTTCCTGTACTTTACTTGCGCGGTCAGCAGGCATAACTCCCCCTCTTCTTGCATATAGATAAAATAATGTATCTCTATCGATAACAACAGGAAATCCTTTGGTAGTTGCTCGTAGTGAATCTATTCGCTTTTTCTGTAATGCTTTTTTTAAGGAATCCGTTTTACCCATATTTTTCTTTTCAGTGAGTAGGGCAATTTGACTCAATTTTAATTCTTGGACTTGCATTTTTAATTCCTGAATTTTAAGAGAGTCTCTTTTTCCTTGAGATAGGAGAGTGTCTTCGCATTCACTGTTATTTTCACTAGTATTTTGAGCGTAGGCACCCAAAGTTGTAGTTAAATAGAGCAGTATTAAGAAGAATATATTTTGATTTGTTTTTTTCATCATATGTGAATTTATACTTCGTTAAGTGTAAGTAATTATTATTTAATGAACATGTGTGATATAAAATAAAAAGATTTAATATTTTAGAGTTTTATTCTATATAAATAGGATAAAATTATTTAATTGTTTGTATTTTTATTTTATAACAAATAAACTAATAAAATTTTAAAATAAAAAAAATATTTATAGATAAAAGAATCACATTCATAAATACTACCCCAAATAAGTTATGTGTATTATTTAAACTTTTACAACCAGTTTTCATTAAGTAATTCGGCTAAATCTTTAACATATATTTCAGAGCTTTTATTTTTAGTCTGTATCCCATCTGCGAGCATGGTATTGCAGAATGGGCATCCTGTAGCAATAATATCGGGATTAAGTTGTAAGGCCTCTTCTGTTCTCTCAATATTAATATCTTTAGAACCTCGTTCAGGTTCTTTAAACATTTGTGCACCTCCGGCACCACAGCAAAAGCCATTTTGTTTACAACGTTTCATTTCTAATAAATTTGCTTCAAGTTGGGCTAATAATTTTCGCGGAGCTTCATACTCATCATTGGCCCTTCCTAAATAACAAGGATCATGAAAAGTTATTTTCTTCCCCTTAAAGATTCCTCCTTTTACTTTTATTTTACCTTCATTTAGTAAAGATTGTAAAAATTGTGTATGATGTAACACTTCATAATTACCTCCTAATTGTGGATATTCATTCTTTAAAGTATTAAAACAATGAGGACAGGCAGTCACTATTTTTTTTATTTGATAAGAATTTAAAATTTCTATATTCATCATTGCCTGCATTTGAAAAAGAAACTCGTTACCTGCTCTTTTTGCAGGATCCCCTGTACAACCTTCTTCCTGACCTAATATGGCGAATTCCACGTTAGCTTTTTGCAGTAAAGAAGCGAAAGATCTCGTTATTTTTTTAGCTCTTTCATCAAAACTACCGGCACATCCCACCCAAAATAATATTTCCGGGGATTTGCCTTCTTCCTTAAATTCCGCCATTGTTTTTATGGGTCGTTCCATGATGTGGTTTATTTTCTAAAAATAAATAAAAAAATTACTCTTTAGTCCAATTTGCTCTATCACTTTGACTAAATTGCCAAGGTGCATTATTATTTTCTATATTATTCATCATAATATTCAATTCATTAGGTGCATCCGTTTTTTCCATAACTAAATATCTTCTCATATCAATAATAATGGAAAGAGGATCAATGAGAAGCGGACAAGCTTCTACACAGGCATTACAAGTAGTACAGGCCCAAAGTTCTTCTGTAGAGATATAGTCTCCTAAAAGTTGTTTACCGTCCTCCAAAAAATGTCCGTTTTTATCAATGTTTCTTCCTATTTCATCTATACGATCACGTACATCCATCATAATTTTCCTAGGAGAAAGTTTTTTTCCGGTTAAATTTGCCGGACAATTTGAAGTGCACCGTCCACATTCAGTACATGTATAAGCATTTAACAATTGAACCCATGATAAATCTGTTGCATCACTAACTCCAAATTTTTCTGGAATGGTATCATCCGCTTCAGCACTGTATGGATCCGTATTCGGGGCTATTAATAATTTTACTTCTTTAGATACGGATTCCAGATTATTCAACTGTCCTTTTTTATGAAGGGAAGCAAAATAAGTATTGGGAAAAGCCAATATAATATGCAAATGTTTTGAAAAATAAAGATAGTTTAAAAAAAATAATACTCCTATATAATGAAACCACCAAGTGGATTTTTGCCATATGAATAAGCTTTCTTTAGAAAAGGAAGAAAATAATTGCTCAAAAATATAAGTACTTATCGGGAAAAATCCACAAGAGTACTCGATTCCCATTCTTTGAAGGGTTGAATCGGATGCATTCATAATAAGTAATGAAAGCATCATTAAAAATTCTATAGCTAAAATGAGGTTTCCGTCCATATGCGGCCAACCTAGTAAATCTTTAGAATTAAGTCTAGAAACTTTAGTTATGTTTCTTCGTATAAAGAAAATGGTAACTGCAATTAATACTAAAAAAGATAATATATCTACCGTACCGGTTACAAAATTGTAAAAAGAGGCAGGTAATATTTTTCCGAAATATCTATGCGTACCTAATATTCCGTCTGCAAATATTTCAATTAATTCAATATTTATAATAATAAAGCCAGAATATACTATAATGTGTAAAAGTCCGGATATAGGACGAATCATCATTTTTCCTTGCCCTATGGCTATTCTTAAAACTAAGAGCCACCTTTGAGCAATATGATCTGAACGATTTTCAGATTTGCCTAATAGAATATTTCTTTTTATTTTAAGAATATTACGAATGAACAATCCAATTCCAACAAAAGCAAGAAGTAAGAATATGATGTTCTGTACGTAATCCATAATTAGCTTATTAACGGATCTTCAAACCCATAACAGAATTTATTGTTAGTTGATCGGCTCTTCTTTTTTTTTGGTTTTATCTTTTCCCCCAAAGATTGAAAAATGTACATATCTTTTTGGATGGGTTTTTAAATCATCCAATAAAACGCTCAAATTTTTAGAAGCTTGAGTTAAATTTGAATATAATCCGGGATCATTCATAAGTTTCCCCATGGTACCTTCTCCAGAATTAATTTTACTTGATATATCATTAAGATTACTTAAAGTGGATTCCAGCTTCTTAACAGCAACATCCAAATCAGTTTTGTTAAGCTTATCGGCCATCATTCCATATTTTTCAACAGTTGAATTAGTAGTAACCAACATCTTGTTCGTATTGTCTATAGCCGTAGTAATTTTAGATGAATTAGTGGCGAGCAATTGATTTGCACCTTTACCTAATTTATTGAATTCAGCTATAGCATTGTTTAAATTAGCTAAAGAAGCTTCTATGTTTTGTCTGTTTTTTTCATTAAGAAGCTTATTAGTAGAGGCCAAGGTAGAGTCTAACCGCATCAATACTGTATTCGCATTGTCACTGATAGGTTTTATCTTTTCTTCAGCGAGATCCATTAAACCGGGAACTAAACTTCCTTTTAGGGTATCACCTGATTTCGCAATTTCTGCTTGATCTTCTGCCAGCACTAAGTTAATTTCTGCTCCATTCATAAAGCTAGTAACAATTTGAGCAACAGAATTTTTAGAAAATTTATAATCTTTGTCTACATTTATGGATACAATGAAACTAATATTTTTTGTTTTGGTTGGGACCGGGGTAATAGATTCGACCATACCTACCTTCAATCCGTTTATATTTACATTTTTGGATTTTGATAAACCTTCAACTTTATTATACTTTATATAATAGGTATTTTGGTTAGTAAAAATGTTTTGTGCTTTTAAAAATTTAAATAACCACCAAAAAGCTATTAAGGTTACAATTATTATTATACCTGCTATAAATTCCTTTCTTGCTTTCACTTTTATATTTTAGAATAACTTTTGACAAATATAAACAATTAATAAAAAAACCATTGTTTTTTTTAAATGAAGATAAATAAAAGAGATAGAAGCAAAAGTTCTCAATGGTTTTTAGGGTTTATGTTATTATAATTTTTCAATTTTAATAAATTGATACTTAATCGTGTAAGTAAATTGATTATGAAAATAGTTTAAAAATTGAAAAAAAAGTTTGCAGAAAAGAAAAATCAATTCTATATTTGCAAACCAAATTACAAGAGAGACGTTAATTGAAGCGCGAAAATAGCTCAGCTGGTAGAGCACGACCTTGCCAAGGTCGGGGTCGCGGGTTCGAGTCCCGTTTTTCGCTCAGGTTTGATAATTAAAATTTAATAATACTAAGCCCCGGTGGTGGAATTGGTAGACACGCAGGACTTAAAATCCTGTGGCCATTAGGCTGTACGGGTTCAAGTCCCGTCTGGGGTACGTTTTTAAAGGCTTAAACATTTGACTGTAAATGATTTAAGCCTTTTTCTTTTTACAATACGCCGACATCAAGCCGAAAAATGAAGTAAAAAGTATTTTTTAGTAAAATTTGTTTGATGTCTTAATTAAAATAATCCCCCAATTATAAAACATAAAAAAGCACCTTAAAAATTTAAAGCGCTTTTATAAATTATTTAAAGGTTGTTTAAACGCTATTTAATTAATATTTAAAGAACTGTCTAAAAATTCAAAGGGTGCATAATCTAACAACTCTCTTTGTATCTCTAGTAAATTAGTTACATCCTCAGGATTTGTGGTTATTAACATATTTTCATCTTTTAAACGCAATATGTTTATACAAATATTTAAAATTGAAGTTTGTAACCTGTATAAGTGCCAATAATTACAAATTTCAAACTCTATAAACTTTTTACCTGTTTTGGAGTTTGTTTTAATCTTTTCTAAATAACAAGGGGGAATACTGTTTTTTGTTGCATTTTTTTGCATAATGTTTTTACTTTAGGAAATATAAACCTGTATAAATTAGGTGTCCTAGCGGTAAAAAATATCGCTTGTAGTCCTTTCGGGTATTGCCACCATGTTATACGGGAAATTTTTTTACTAGTTTTCAAAATGTTTTTACTTTAGAAGTTGTAAAAAGTAATAAAAAGCAAAATTTCTTTTGTTATAATGTTATGTTTTTTATTAAACTTAGTTATTTAAGGTTTTCAATAAATTTGTTGAAAACCTATTAAAGATTGTTTTTGTTTGTTCCACAAAATAGGTAAGTAATTGAAGTAAACTTTTGATTCACTAAATTTGGTGAATCAAAAAAAGGTTGTTTTACATTCAACGAAATAATTACGGGTAATAATGTATTTTTTGATATTATTTTCACTTATTGGCTTACCTTTATATAATTGTTTTGACAACTTTGTCAAATCGTCGTACTATTTAGTAAATTGAGTAGTTCAAGAAAATTATTGAGTTACACGTTTGACAATTTAGTCAAACGAGAAAAATAATTTGCTTAATAATTTCGTTAAGCAAAAGTATTCACGATTGATAAAGTTCTCAGATATAAAAACAAACCGTTCTATAATGTTGTTGAGCGGTGTAATTACTTTATTAAAGAAATAAAATTTATTATTTCACTAAATTGTGAAACCTGAAAAATACCGTACAACAAACTTGGCGAGTGGGGCTTTTTTAACCCTTTTTCACAAACTTATGAAAAAACTATTTTAATATCCCCGTTTTAATAGCCTCTTGTAATTCTGCAATGCTTAAGTCTTTTAATTCAGGTTCTTTAATTGCTTCTTGTGAAAGTATGTTTTTAACTTTGTTAAATATACTTTTAAAAACATCAGTTATTGAGTACGCTTCGGGGTAAAATCTTTCATCAAAATTAAACTTATTACTTACAGCAATATTAAACTCTTTTGTAAAATGTATCAAAAAATCGTCTACATCGTCTCCAACTAAGCCAAAGTCTTTATATAGTTTCATATCAGGTGTAAAAACTATTCTTTTGTCTTTTTTTGATAGTAATTCTTTTTCTAAAAATAATTGTAGTCTGTTATCAATCATAATAATTTGATTATAAAATTACCAATATCCACTACTGCCACCGCCTCCAAAGCTCCCGCCACTACCAAATCCTTTAAAGATTACTTTATTATTTTTCTTATCAAATTCGTAAACTTCTATTAGTAATTGTATTATATCAATGACTATTAAAGCCGCTCCAATATTAGGGATAAGATGCCCAACTCCTCGACCTAAATTTGTTGTAGCCTTTATCTTTCCTTGTATATTACTTGACAATGCAAGTAAATTATTGAAAAAAAATAAAATAAAAAAAGTAGAGAATTTTTCATAAAAATACATTTTAATAGGATTAGTAATTTTTTAATTTTTAATGGTATAAAAGTAGTGATAATATTAAATTAATATTTTAAAATGATAAAACTCACAAATATATGTATTTATAATACTTAACTTATACTGTTTGTTTATTTTTTTTTGTTTATTTTTATTTTTGTTTAATAAATTGTTTTTATGTCGATTAGTTAACTTAATTATATTTATAGATATTTGTTATTCAATGTCAGATTTTAACATAATGTTTATAGTTGAATGATACCTATCGCCAATATCGTTGAAAAATACATTCCATTTTTATAAAAAAGACCAAGGCGGAACAATTTGTTCCGCCTCGGTCTTTAAGAAACTACTAATGTGTAGTAAAATAATTAATAACAGTGTTTAAATTTTAATAAACCT
>NZ_CAMLFD010000014.1:0-67093 GCF_946479295.1 uncultured Apibacter sp. | reverse complement strand
TACTATTCTTATTTCCCTTTTTTATAACTCAATTTTTTCCTCCCATCCCTCACTCATCCCTTTAATTCTTCCCCCATTCATATTTATATTATATCTTATTCTTTTATTATTTTAGGATGTTAGACTATATATAGTAATTTAATAAAGACTATCTTTGTATTAAATGTAATACACATCTATAATTATGGCTAAGGCTAAAACTACTTTCTTTTGTCAAAATTGCGGAACACAATATTCTCAATGGCTAGGTCAATGCAAAGTATGTAGTGAATGGAATACCATTGTTGAAGAGATTATCGATAAAGGCCCGAATAATTCTTTGTCTTATGATGGTTCTCCTATTAATAAGAATAAAATATATAAAATACATGAAATAGAAGCAAAAGATGAATATCGTATCTTATCAAATGATTCGGAATTAGACCATTTATTGGGGGGAGGAATCGTTCCCGGTAGTGTAATATTAATTGGAGGCGAACCCGGAATTGGTAAGTCCACTCTTTTGTTGCAAATTTCTTTACAAATACCTAGAAAAGTTCTATATGTTTCCGGCGAGGAAAGTAGTAATCAAATAAAAATGAGGTCGGATCGACTTTCCATTACAAACTCCGAATGTTATATTTTAACTGAAACTTCGACCCAAAAGATTTTAAAAAAAGCTCATGAACTAAATCCTGAACTCTTGGTTATAGACTCAATCCAAACTCTTCATTCTTCTTATATAGAGTCATCACCCGGAAGTATATCTCAAATTAGAGAATGCGCCTCCGAATTGATTAAGTTTGCTAAGGAAACATCTACGCCTGTATTTTTAATTGGACATATAACTAAAGAGGGATCTATTGCCGGTCCTAAAATTTTAGAGCACATGGTTGATGTGGTCCTTCAGTTCGAAGGAGATCGAAATTATGTATATCGTCTTTTACGTGCAAATAAAAATAGATATGGCTCTACTTCTGAACTTGGAATTTATGAAATGCTTACTTCAGGATTGCGTCAAGTAAAAAATCCATCTGAAATTTTAATATCTAAAAAAGATGAAAGTTTGTCGGGAAATGCAATCGCTGTTACATTGGAAGGCTTACGCCCTATGTTGGTTGAAATTCAAGCATTGGTATCAACAGCTGTTTATGGAACTCCCCAACGGGTTACGACGGGTTTTGATGTAAAACGGTTAAATATGTTGTTAGCTGTTCTAGAGAAAAGAGCAGGTTTTCATTTGGGAACTAAGGATGTATTTTTAAATGTTACTGGAGGTATACGAGTGGATGATCCTGCTATAGATCTAGCCGTTATCTGTTCTATTCTATCTTCTAATGAGGATATTTCTTTGCCTGATAATTGTTTGTTTGCAGGTGAAATAGGACTCAGTGGTGAAATAAGGGCTGTTAATCGTGTTGAACAGAGAATTACCGAAGCCGAAAAGCTTGGTTATGATGTTATTTTCATTTCTAAGTATAATAAGATTGATTATAAGAAATATAATATCAGGATTGAATTAGTTTCTAAAGTTGAAGATGTTTATAGATTATTGTTTTAATTGAATTTAATTGAAAATACTAGTACATTCAATTAATGGTAATTTTTTAACGTTATTTTGTTTTATTTAATGTGATTTTTTTAGTGATATTTAATTAATCTAATCAAAGAGATTTATTCTTATATAGTTTATTATCTTAGCGGCAGATTTAATTTTGTTTTAATTTTATTAATTTAATGTTAAACACACTGTTTAAATGTAACTTATAGTTTTTATTTTTTTTATATTTGTTGCACTACCACTATAATTATACTAAAACTATGAATAAAGATACATCAAAATATTCTACTATAATTATTACTGATAAGAACTCTTTTGAATCAAGAATTTTTTCCGTGAAAAACAAGCATATTAAAAATTTCTTTCTTTATAAAAAGATAATTTTATTGTCTTTTATAGTCATATTTTGTCTTGTTGCCGGATTGATTAGTTATGTAAGCTATGTTTATAATCAAAAAGAAGATTTACATGTTAAAATTTCTAATCTTGAGAGCAAATTGGATTCTAAAAAACTTAATGAAATGATTCTAAATCTTAATGAGGCTGAAAAGTCGTTGATTAAGATCGAAAAATATCTCAAAGATCGTCAGGTTAAAACGCTACCAACTTCCGAAATTAAATTAAATAATACTGATAATATGGGGGGAGAATATTATCCTGTCAACGATTCTAACTTAAATTTGATTGAGAATAAAAAAGAAAGAATTTCTGACATTTTAAAAAAAATACAATATGTCCCTATAGGTCTTCCTCATATTGGAAGAATTACTTCTAATTTTGGCGTAAGAGGTAATCCAATGAAAAAAGGAACAGGTTCTGAATTTCATCCGGGTTTAGATATTGCCGGTAATATTGGGGATCCTATTCATGTTACAGCTAATGGCGTAGTTATTTTTGCAAATGTTAGAGGTGGTTATGGAAACTGCATCATTATAAAACATAATTTTGGATACGAAACTTTATATGGTCATTTATCCAAGATTAATGTTAAAGAAGGACAGACTGTAAAAGCTGGAGACGTTATTGGTCAACTAGGAAGTACCGGACGCTCAACAGGACCTCATGTTCATTACGAAATTATATACAATAAAGAAAAAGAAAATCCTAATAATTATTTAGATATAAATTAATTAAAAAATAAACTACTATGTTCAAAAAAAAAGTTACTGCTCTTGATATATCTACGGATAATATTACCACTATTATTGCCGAAGATTGTAAAGTTGAAGGAAGTATAGAATGTAAAGAATTTATAAGAATTGATGGTCAAGCATTAGGGGATATAAATAGCTTATCCGGATTGGTTATAGGCCAGAATGGAAATATTAAAGGAGATATTAGAACCAAAGAACTTATTGTATACGGCAAGATTGAAGGAGATATCTATGTTGATAATTTAAGCCTAAAAAATTCGGGTACGATCATTGGAAACATGTTAGTAAAAAGTTTCCAAGTTGAAAATGGTGCCTCATATAAAGGCACCGTAAGTATGGAACAAAATTCAAGTTCTATATCTAATGAGGATGTTTCATAGCTTTAGGGTTTTATAAAAAACCCTAAAGCTATGATTAATAAAGAAAATTTAAAATTTTCGTTTTAGGATTTTTTATCTCCTATTTTATAGGCACTTCCTAATGAGGAATTTTTAGATATATATATGGTTAACCAGCGATATAATGTATTCAGCCTGTTACCTATAGAAACTAACGATATAAGGTGTATGGATGACCAAATAACCCATGCGGGAAATCCTTTTAGAAATAAGGTGGGATGTATAAGATCGGCTACAGCCTTATTTCTTCCAATAACCGCCATGGACCCTTTATCTTTATAACGAAACTCTTTTAGTTTTTGATTATTATTAGTTATTTGTTTCTTTAAATTATCTGCTAAGTTTTTCCCTTGTTGCATTGCTACTTGCGCAAGTTGAGGATGTCCTCCGGAAAAATTCGGATCGGCAGTCATTATACAGGTATCTCCAACAGCATAAATATTTGAAAATCCTTGAACTTTATTATAGGCATCTACTTGCATACGTCTTCCTCTTCCATAAACTTCTTTAGGTATTCCTTCAAAAATTCTTGAAGTAACCCCTGCTGTCCAAATGATAGTTTTGGTTTCTATTTTTTCACCATTGGAGAAATAAATCGCATTTTCATCACAATCTTTAACTTGTGTATTTATCAAAATTTTAACTCCTAATTTATCAAGAGCATGATATGCTTCTTTATGAGACTTATCACTCATGGGACCGAGAAGTGCAGGACTACCCTCAACTAAATATACTTGAATTTGTCCTTTTAAATCTTTATAATCAACATTTTCAATGTAATTGATAATTTCTCGAATTACTCCGGCTATTTCAACTCCTGCCGGCCCTCCACCGGTTATAACTAGAGATAAAAATCTTTTCTTTTCTTCTAAATCAGTCTCTCTGCTAGCTGCTTCTAATCTTTCTAGAAGTATATTTCTCAGTAGTAATGCATCGTTTAAAGTTTTCATTGGAAAGGCATACTTTTCCAAATTTCCCATTCCGAAATAATTACTTTGGGTTCCCGTTGCTAAAATAAGAATATCATACTCTAATTCTCCATTAGACAATATTACTTTATTTTCATCTGGTTTTATTTCCAATAATTCACCTAGTCGGAACTTGACATTCTTTTTATGTCTGATAAATCTTCGGAAGGGATAGCTTATTGCTGCAGGGTCCAATATACTGGAACTTACTTGGTATATTAATGGCGGAAAAAAATTATAATTATTTTTATCAACTAAGGTAATTTCAAAATTAGAGTTGTTGGCTAACCTGGTAATAATGTTAATTCCAGCAAAACCTCCACCTATTAATACTATTTTTTTCATAATTTGCATTAAAAAATTAATTTAACGTATTGTTGCAAACACATTTA
Organism: uncultured Apibacter sp.; assembly: GCF_946479295.1. Lineage (NCBI taxonomy): Bacteria > Pseudomonadati > Bacteroidota > Flavobacteriia > Flavobacteriales > Weeksellaceae > Apibacter > uncultured Apibacter sp. The sequence continues at coordinate 62,641 of NZ_CAMLFD010000014.1, read as the reverse complement.
TTTCTCAAGAACACTAAAAATGTATAGCATACATTTTATCAAAGTTAAAATTTTTTTATAATTTTATTTAAACTTTTAATAAAAATTTAATGCTATCTTTGAATTTATTTTCATAAAATATGATTCAGATAGAAGATACTATAATTTCTTTAGATGTTTTTCACAAGCAATTTATTTGTAATCTTAACAAATGTAAAGGGATATGTTGTGTTGAGGGGGATTCGGGGGCTCCTCTCGATGAGGAGGAACTTTCAATCCTTGAAGATATTTATATTCATGTATCTCCTTACCTAAGAAAGGAAGGGAGAAAGGCCATTGAACAAGAGGGTAAATATACTACGGATCTTGATGACGATTATGTAACGCCCTTAATTGAGGGTAGAGAATGTGCCTATGTAATATATGATGAGAATAATGCTGCAAAATGTGCCATTGAAAAAGCTTATGAGGATGGTAAAATAAATTTTAAAAAGCCCATATCTTGTCATTTATATCCTGTACGCCTGCAAAAATTGAGAAAATATATCGCAGTTAATTATGATGAATGGTATATATGTAAGGATGCTTGCTCTCTGGGTAAAGAACTTAATGTTAAAGTATTCGAATTTTTGAAGGAACCTTTAATAAGAAAATTCGGTGAAAATTGGTACAATCAATTGATTGAAGCCGAAAAACTTCTGGAAATTCAATAAATTTGCTTGTATTTATTTTTCAAGTAAACTATTGATAGTATTCTGAAGTTCGATATCGCTGGCAGCTATAGCATAATATTTTGCTATAGTACCATTTTGATCTAGGACCATATAACGAGGTATCCAATTTAATTCAATATATTCTGTAAATGAGTTTTTCCAACCTGATGAAAACCAATAATTATCGCCGGAATTTAATTCATATTTACTAATACTTTTTTTCCACGTATCGAAATTCTTATCTAATGATAAATAAATAAAATCAACTTTCTTATTTTTTTCTTTAAGCTCATTCGAATTAGACATTTCCAAAAGACAATCTCTACACCACGATGCCCAAAACTTGATTACCATTATTTTTCCCCTATGTTTGTCAATTATAGATTGTATCGTTATTTCATTGTTATCTGTATCAATGACTTCTTGCTGTAAAGCCTCTTGAGAGAATTCCGTTTTGGAAATTTGCGGAATTTGTTGACTAAAAATTATGGTATTAAAAATACCTAAAAATATAGCTGTTACAATTGTTTTCATTTTATATTTTTTCAAATCTGAAATTTTCACCCAGATATACTTGACGAACTACCGGATCATTTGCTAGCTCTTCGGGATATCCTTCTTTCAAAATATTTCCTTCAAACATTATATAAGTCCTGTTTGTAATAGCAAGTGTTTGTTGAACATTGTGATCTGTTATCAATATTCCTATATTTTTATTAACTAATGAGCGAACTACTTTTTGTATATCCTCTACTGCTATAGGGTCTACACCTGCAAAGGGTTCATCTAATAAAATAAATTTAGGGTCTGTAGCTAAACAGCGCGCTATTTCACAACGTCTTCTTTCTCCTCCTGATAGTAAGTCTCCTCTATTTTTTCTAACATGTTCTAAACCGAATTCTTCTATAAGCGAATCAGCCTTTTTTTTCCGTTCTTTTCTTGAAAGTTTGGTCATTTCCAACACCCCGACAATATTATCTTCTACGGATAATTTTCTAAATATAGATGCTTCTTGGGCTAAATAACCAATTCCTTTCTGTGCTCTTTTATACATAGCATCTCGGGTTATATTGATCTTATCCAAAAAAACATTACCTTGTGTAGGCTTTATTAATCCTACAATCATATAGAAGGATGTTGTTTTTCCTGCACCGTTAGGTCCTAATAACCCTACTATTTCGCCTTGTTTTACATTTAATGAAACATCTTTGACTACTCTTTTGTTTCCGTATGTTTTTATTAAATGTTCTCCTCGTAAAATCATAAGTTCAAAAGTAATTAAAATGCTACGTTTTTACCTATCACTTTTTAAAATTTTTATAAATTATTTTTTCAAAATAATCCTAAAGGTTGTCCCTTTATTAATTTGGGAATTTTGAACAAAAATTTTACCATAATGATAATCCTTAATAATCCTCTTAGCCAGCGATAATCCTAAACCCCACCCTCTTTTTTTAGTGGTAAAACCGGGTTTAAATATTTTTTTTAAATTTTTAGACTCTATTCCTGTTCCTTCATCAGAAATGTCTATAAAAATGTTTTTTTTATTATCTTGAATTTGAAATTTGATTTTTCCTTCTCCTTTCATAGCATCGGCTGAATTCTTGATGAGGTTTTCAATAACCCAACTAAATAAAGTGTGATTCAATGAGAGATAAATAGGATATTCGGGAGCTTGGAATTCAAAAATAATTTGTTTTGACATTCTTTTCTTTAGATACATAAATGCTTGGCGGGAAACCTCTACAATATCTTCTTTGTTGAGTGAAGGAGTCGAGCCTATTTTTGAAAATCTCTCCGTTATGCTTTGCAATCGATGTACATCTCTTTCTATATTCCGTACCGGTTTTTGATCTATATTTTCCCCTTTTAATATTTCTAACCATCCCATTATCGAAGAAAGCGGCGTACCAATTTGATGTGCAGTCTCTTTAGCCATGCCTGCCCAAAGTAAGCCCTGTTCTGTCTTTTTTATGGTTTTAAAGTACCAATAAGTAAACCATACAAATAATACTATTAATATTATTAATACAAATGGATAATATCTTAGCTGATTTAGAAGTACTGAATTTTTAAAATATACATATTGATTGCCAAAAGGTAAATTAATAAGAATGGGATTGTATGATTCCTCCATTTCATTCAACTCATTTTTTAACTTTAATGGATCGGAAATAATTTTTTTATTAACATTCTTGGAATCAATATAATTTCCTTTCTGATCTACTAATATAACGGGGATGGTTGTATTTTGTTCAATAAGCTGTACCAAAAAGAATTGTGTGTTCGGAGGAATTTCCGTTTCTGTGTTTAATAATTCCAAGGTTTTAGCATAATTGGCAATCTTTACAGATTCTTCATTTTTTAATTCTTCTACTTTACTGTTAGAAAAAAGTATAATAAACAATGCCACACAAAGTGCTAATGTATATCCAGCCCAATTTCGTAATCTAACGCTTTTAAAAAATTTCATTATCAGAATTTGCTTTCATATATTAAACGTATACGAAATTTATTTATTAATTTAGAAAGGGTAATCAATAGCAAAATTAACTTGTGGCTTAAGCAAATTAATATATTTAAAGTACCAACGATCGTTTTCATCCCTTCTGGGATCATGAAATTTATAGGCAAAATCAAATCGTATAATGAAATTGCTTATATCCCAACGAATTCCCCATCCTCCTCCTATTCCCAATTCTTTATAAAAAGATTTTATATCAAACTTGTTAAGAGAATTTTTGTTAATTCCCCAGACATTTCCTGCATCTGTGAATAAAGCTCCTTCAAATCCTTTACTTGGTAAAGGAAACCTATATTCAAGCTGAGTTAATAACTTAAAATTATCAATAGCTATTAATTCATATCCATTTTTTCCTCCTAATTTTGATGTTCCCGGACCGAAACCGAACGCTTTCCAAGCACGCACATCACTGGGGCCGCCTACAGAATAACTTCGGTCGAACGGCATACTGAAAGAATTTCCGTAAGGTATCCCAATTCCGCTAAAAAGTCTTGCATTAAATGATCTTTTGCCAGTAAAAATCCAGAATTTTCTAAGGTCTATATCAAATTTGACATATTGTGAATACGGAACACCAAATATTTGTTTTATAGTCTTATTATTGGATGTGGTAAAGTCTTTGAGCGTTTTATTAAATAATGACAACATATTACCCGCCAATTCTACTTGCGCTTTCATATAAAATGGATGTTTTCCGGTAAAATACCCTAATCTTTGGTCATAGGTAAAATCATATTTGAATGATGAAATCAATACATTTTGTGTAAATCGGTATCGTCTAAATTCCATTAGATCATAGCTGTTCGCAAGATTCAAATCCGTTGTTCTTAAATAATCTTGAAAATCTATATTATTTTGTATTTGAAATAATAAATCATTGTCATTATGATTTTTCTCGTATTCTTCTTTAGCGGATGGATATTGTTTAAAGTATAAACTATAGACATCATCTCTTACTCTACTATCTTGTTCGTATATATTAAAATAGTTATTCGGATTTAAAAACTGTGTATACTGTAAGTTCCATAAAGTAATTTGATGTATTGTTGATCGTGTTGGATTAAAATTATATAATAATCCTGTATTGTAGCTTCGTTTATCTAATCCTATATTGTATTGTGCATTATATCCCACTGAAATAGCGGAAGAAGGTCCCCATGCTTTCGGGATAATGTTTTTTGCATTGATAGGCAATATAAGTTTAGGAAAAGACAAACTTGCCTGTACTGAAAGTTCGGAAGCGTTAAAGAGTTTATTATTGTTCTTTTTTGATTGAATATTTCCTAATGAACCTCCAAAGCTGACACTTAAGTTCTCTGCTCCACCGAATAGGTTTTTTGCTGTAAAGGTAAGGTTTGGAGTAATTCCAAAATTTGCAACGCCTGATGTAAATGCCTCAAATCCTAATTCATAGGAATATTTATCCATAGGTGAAAGAATAATATTGGAGATTAAGGTAGAATCTGAATCTTTTTCCGGAACGGTATTAAAGCCTAAGATATTAAAATTATTTACTTTATATATATTTCTTCTGGTACGAGTTTCCGCATTTAAGTTATATGAATGCCCTTTTTCAATGGCCAACATATCTGCTAAAACTCTATTTTTGTATTTATCCCCTAAATGGTTTACAATAAACGCAATGGTATCTTTTACCATAACTTTAGTTTTCTTGCCATCTACCAGCTTGACCCATTTTTTATTGGTTACATAAAAGCTAGAATCCACAGTAGAGGTTGTTTTTTCATCGGCTTCATTATCTATAAGAGATACGTTTATTTTATTATATTTAAATCTTTTAAATTTATGTACTAAAGAATCCTTTTTAATGGTATCACCCTTTTGATTGGTTGTAACATCTCCTAGTTGACTTTTTTTGATTGATAATTTTACTGAAACATCATAAACATTTTTGGCTGTATCTACATAATAGATCACTTCATCTTTAAGTTCATTAAAACGATAATAGCCCATATTTTTAAATCGATTTTCTAAACGAGAAATCTCATTTTCAATCACATAAGCATCTAACCTATCCCCTCTCTTCACTAATGAACCTCTACTGAAAAAATTCGAAATATATTCTTCTTTTGATAATTCTCCTGATTGTGATTTTCGAGTTCCAGCTTGTCTTCTTCTATTCAAATAACGATGGTATAAATCGTCTTTCATTTCATCGGCAATATCATATATAATAGTATCCATGATCATGGGACGACCTAGTCGAATAGTATATTGTACATGGGCTTTTTTTCCTGATGTAATAATGGTGTCACTAACATTTGATTTTCTCCATCCCCTGTTTTTAAAATATTGTTCTATATTTTTTGATGAAGTTTTTGATATCACAGTATCCACTAAAACGGGTGCTTCTCCATTATTATAAAAGAAACGGTCAAACCATCTTGATTTGCCCACATATTTTTGTAATTTATACTTGATATAAAGAGAATCAAGCAATTTTTGTTTTCTTTGTTTCTGACCTACTTGATAATATTCCGCATATATTGAATCAAATGCCGGATTTGATAAATCATAAAGCCATAGCCCCAGCGGAACTGTGAAGAGTATTTTTTTATTGGACTTTTGTTTTACATAATCATCTAATTCATCCTCAAATGGTTCCTTGTATTGATTAAGGATTTCTTTCCCGTTTTTATTTAAAAATGGATTTCCGTATTTATCCAAATATGGTTTTCCTTTTTTATCAACATATTTATACTTATTATCAATGAATAAATGTCCATTTTTAGGTACTTTATTAGTTCTACATGAAAAAATGAGAAACAGTTGAACAAAAATCAATAATTTTACTATAATATTGTATCTTAATTTCATTTTTATGATGTCTGCCAGTAAAATTAAAATTATTCAGTCTCTTGCAAAAAAAAAATATAGACAAAAATATAATTTATTTGTGGTCGAAGGTATAAAAAGTATTAAAGAATTTATCTTTTCAAACTTTTCTATAAAAAGTATTTACAGTACTGTCCCGATCTCTTTCCTAAAAGAGTATCAGTACCAAATTATTAGTACAGAAGAATTAAGAAAAATTAGTTTTTTAACTACACCGCATGATGCATTAGCCTTATTGGAAATTCCTTCGAATAAAATCGAAGCAATTAGTGGGATTCAATTGGTATTGGATGAAATCCAAGATCCCGGAAATCTTGGAACAATAATTCGGCTTGCAGACTGGTATGGAATAAAACAAATTTTATGCAGTAAAGGAACTACCGATGCCTATAACCCGAAGACGGTACAAGCTGCCATGGGATCATTGAGCAGAGTAAATGTAGTTTATACAGATATTTACAACGTTTTATCTCACTCAAAAATCCCTATATTGGGAACAGATATGAAGGGTGAAAATCTTTATACTACTAATTTACCTGAAAATTTTTATATTGTAATGGGGAATGAAGGAAATGGAGTTTCAAAAGAAATGAAAACATTGTGTAATCAAACACTTACTATACCGAGATTTGGCTTGGAACAAAAAACAGAAAGCCTTAATGTTGCCATGTCCACTGGAATTATATTGAGTGAATTTTTCTCCAGAAATGAAAAATTAAAAATTAAAAAAATATGAAATGGAAAGCCCATATTTCTAGTGAATATGACTGTTATACCGATATATTTTATAAAATAATTGAAGATTTTGATTCTTTAGGAGAGATAATATTTCAAGAAAGAAACACTCTACGTAAAATCGTACATCCGATATTAGGCACTTTAGCTGTTAAATCTTTTAAAAAACCGCATTTTATTAATCAAATTGCATATGCAAGCTTTAGGAAATCTAAAGCGTATCGATCTTTTATCCATGCTGAAATCTTAAGTTCTAAAAGTATAAATACACCAAAACCGATCGGTTATTTTGAAGAATTCAATTTATCTAGAATTGAACATTCTTTTTATTTTTCTAATTATTTTAATTACGATTTTACTTTTCGGGAACTAATTGAACAAAAAAACATGTTTACTGATTGGGATTTAATAATTAAAGAATTTACCCAATTTGTATTTAAAATTCATGAGAATGATATTTTATTTAAAGACCTTTCTCCCGGGAATGTTTTGATAAAAAAAGAAAAAGAGTCATATATTTTTTATTTAATTGATTTGAATAGAATGAAATTTCAACCTTTATCTTTAGATCAAAGACTTCAAAATTTTATTCGATTATCATTAACTGATGAAATGATTCCTATTATCGCAAAGGAATATTCTTATTATAGTAATACAAATTATAATTTTATAATTGATCAATTGCATAAAAAAAACACTATATTTATTAAAAAAAAGGAAAGAAAGAAAAAAATAAAAAAAATTTTAGGTAAAACCTAATCCTTGGTTTTCTCCAAAGAACTATTTTCAAAAGTCTTTTAAAGAATAATAAATTTAAATACTCTAAGTTTTAACTTTTTTACTAATAGTTAAAAATATCAATGCATATCTATGATTATATATACGAAAACCGGAGATAATGGTACCACTGGATTATATGGTGGAAAGCGTGTAACAAAAAACCACATTCGAATTCAAGCTTGTGGTGAGGTAGATGAATTAAATTCCTATATAGGACTTATTAGAAGTTATAATTCTTATAAGGAAATTGATGAACAGCTCCATGTGATACAAAATACTTTATTTAATATTGGCGCTGAATTAGCAACTCCGTCTGATCGAATGTTTTCTACAAACGAAAAACCGAAAATTTCTTGTTTGATTTCCGATAAAAAAATATTTTTATTGGAACAATGGATAGATATTATGAGTGAAAAGGTTCCTCCTCTGAAGCAATTTATTCTTCCCACTGGAAATATCGCCACTTCTACTTCTCATGTTGCAAGAACTATTTGCCGAAGAGCAGAAAGAAGCACAGTGACTTTAAGTGAAGCTGATGAAATTCGGCCTCTTATAATAAAATATTTAAATCGATTATCCGATTATCTATTTGTTCTTGCCAGATATTTCGGGTATTTAGCGAATAACAAAGAAATCCCATGGAATCCTAATGAGTAAAGCACTTCTTTTTTTAAACGGAAAAAAACCTAAGAAAATACCTAAAGATCTTGAGTCTTATTCAATTATTACATGTACTGATGGTTCATACACAAGATATGTTAATAAATTTCCTTTGTCTGTAACTTATATATCAGGGGATTTGGATAGTATTAATTCATCAAATATTACTTCGTCAATTAAAATAATTGAAACGCCGGATCAAAATAAGACTGATTTTCATAAGGCATTAGAGCTTTTATTAAAACAAAATATATTAGAAGTAGATGTATATGGAGGAAGTGGAAAAGAAAGCGATCATTTCATAGGAAATTTGTCTACCGCTTTATTTTTTAAAAATAAACTTCGAATAACCTTCTACGATGATTTTTCAAAATTCTTTTTTTCCAATAAGAAAACTAAGCTTAAAGGGGTAAAAGGGAAAATTATTTCTTTAATTCCTTTTTTTGAGGCTAAAAATATTTATACTCAAGGATTACAATATCCGTTATTCGGAGAAACACTCCTATTACCTCAAAGGATAGGGACACGTAATGTCGCCTGTGATGATAAAGTTAGTATTTGTTATACTAAAGGGGAACTTCTTATTTATATTGGTAAATGATATTCTCAACTTATATCTGAGAATAAAATATTTTTTATTCTTATTCTTGAAAATGTGTCATTGAAATCAAATTATTGAATATGAAGAATAAAGAAACTATTATTATGATATGTGAATTTTAATTTTTATTGAGGAAATAAAGCTCTAAATCATTTAAAAAAATAAATGATTATAGAAGCTTTACATTGGTCCTTATTAAAATATTATAATGGGTAAACCTCTATTAAAAGGGTTTTCCTCCTGACATTTGCTTAGCCATAGCCTGCATCATCATCCTACCTTGTGGAGTTTGCATCATCTTCATCATTTTACTCATCTGTTCGAACTGTTTCAACAGTTGATTGATATCTTGTATGCTTCTTCCGCTCCCTTTAGCTATCCTGTTCTTTCTGGAAGTTGTAATGATTGCCGGATTTCTTCTTTCTTCCGGTGTCATGGAATAAATCAATGCTTCAATATGCTTAAAAGCATCATCGTCTATATTAATATCTTTTAAAGCTTTTCCTGCACCGGGAATCATTCCAAGCAAATCTTTCATGTTTCCCATTCTTTTAATCTGCTTTATTTGATTTAGAAAATCATCAAAACCGAATTGGTTTTTAGCTATCTTTTTCTGTAGCTTACGCGCTTCTTCCTCATCAAATTGCTCCTGTGCTCTTTCCACTAAAGATACCACGTCCCCCATTCCTAAAATACGATCTGCCATACGAGATGGATAGAAGATATCTAACGCTTCCATTTTTTCTCCAGTAGAAATAAATTTGATTGGCTTTTGAACTACCGTGCGTATTGTCAAAGCGGCTCCACCACGAGTATCACCATCCAATTTAGTTAATACTACTCCATCATAGTTCAGCACATCGTTAAAAGCTTTTGCTGTATTCACTGCATCTTGTCCTGTCATGGAATCTACAACAAATAAGGTTTCGTCAGGCTTAACTTTCTGATGAACATTTCTGATTTCATTCATCATATTTTCATCTATTGCCAAACGTCCAGCCGTATCGATTATAACTACATTAAATCTATTTTGTTTAGCATATTCTATAGCATGGCTGGATATTTCAACCGGATTTTTATTGTCAAGTTCAGTATATACTTCTACTCCTATCTGATTTCCTAAAACTTTTAATTGATCAATAGCTGCCGGACGATAAACGTCACAAGCTACTAACAAAACTTTCTTTTGTTTTTTTGTTTTTAGAAAATTGGCTAATTTCCCTGAAAAGGTGGTTTTACCGGAACCTTGTAATCCGGCTATTAATATCACTGAAGGATTCCCGGATAAGTTTATTCCGACATTTTCTCCTCCCATTAGATCGGCCAATTCATCGTGTACGATCTTAACCATAAGTTGACCAGGTGTAACTGAAGTAAGTACATTCTGCCCCAAAGCCTTATCTTGGATTCTTTTGGTTAAATCTTTGGCAACTTTATAGCTAACGTCTGCATCAACCAAAGCTCTTCTAATCTCCTTTACGGTTTCTGCAACATTTATTTCGGTAATCTTTCCACGTCCGCTGATGTTATGTAGTGCTTTATCTAATTTATCTTGTAAATTCTGAAACATATCCGTTACTTGTAATATTTGCAAAAATATAAAAGTTTTAGTTAATTTAAAAATATGTAATACAGTAAGTAATTAGAATGTACGTTTCTTTGCAAAAAAAGTTTAAAAATGTATATTTGCTTTTGTATTAAATAATATAAAAACAACATGTTTATTTATAATACATGATTTAAAAAAACATCTAATTTTATCTATCATGAATAAAGTATTAATTACAGGGCATCAAAATCCTGATACGGATACAATTACTTCTGCTATTTCCTTCTCTTATTTGCAAAATAGTTTAGGTAAAAATACAGAGGCAGTTGCTCTAGGTACCCCTAATGAGGAAACCCAGTTTGCTCTTGATTATTTTAAAATAAACGCTCCAAGAATTATTTCCAGAGCCTCTGATGAGACCAAAGATATCATATTGGTAGACCATAATGAATTCCAACAATCTATTTCAGATATCGAAGAATTAAATATATTAGCTGTAATTGATCACCATCGTATTGCAAATTTTCATACTTCGGTTCCTTTATATTATCGCGCCGAGCCGGTAGGATGCACTCAAACTATAATTCTGAAAATGTACAAGGAAAACTCCGTTGATATTCCACCTGCTATAGCAGGGTTGATGTTATCCGGAATTATTTCCGATACTTTGTTATTTAAATCTCCGACATGCACACAAGAAGATATTAATGCGGCTCAAGAATTGGCAAAAATTGCAGGAATTGAAGCTGAAAAATACGGACTAGATTTTCTTAAAGCCGGAACTAATCTTTCTAATAAATCTGCTGAAGAACTGATTTCTCTTGATGCTAAATCTTTCGAAGTTAACGGAAATAAAATACGTGTTGCTCAAGTAAATACTATCGATTACGATGATGTCTTTTCTAAAAAAGACAGTATTGAAGATACTATCTCCAAGGAAATAAATACTCAGGGATACAATCTCTTCTTATTGGTAATTACTAATATTTTAGATAGTGATTCTAAAATATTAGCAATGGGAAATGCTGCATCTGCTGCGGAAAAGGCGTTTGGAGTTCAATTAAGTAACGGCGAAGCAATCCTAAAAGGAGTGGTTTCTCGTAAAAAGCAAATTATTCCTCAGATTACGGAAGCCTTATCTTAAATTATAAAATATATTTTATATAAAAAACACATACAGAATTCATGTATGTGTTTTTTATTATATATTCTTTACAAAAGATACCTTTATCAAACTAGCTTTTTCATAGTAATAACAATTCCATAATGCATGGCTTCATGAGTATTGTTAAGAGTTATAGCATCTTCAATTGATGAAATTTCAAATCCCATTTGAGATTCATATTTCGTGTACGATATGAATTTATTTTCATTATAATCACTTTCTAATTGGTCAATGGAAGTAATAAGTTTATCCTTTAAATATTGAATTTCGTCTTCTGTATTTATAAATCTAGGATAAGTTCCTTTTTGATAATTTTCAATCCAGTCATTGGTTATAAGCGGGGTCAGTCCTGACATCGTATAATGCAAGATTTGTTGAGAAACCAATATATGAGCAACATTCCAAAATATATTATTTTTAAAACCTTTCGGAATCTTTTGTATTTGATCCATATCTAAATCATCAATTTCTTTTACTAATGATCTGCGATAGGTTCTAAGAATTTCAAAATTTTTTTTCACTTTAAAAAGAATTTAAACAAATATATTAAAGTTATTTAATTAAAAAAATTGAATCGATATTATTGGAATTTAGCATTGAGAAATCATTTATTATCAAATTTGCAGTAGACAAATCTTGATTACCTGAAGCATCACTCTGATAACCAACACATAATATTCCAGCTTTATTGGCTGCAATAACTCCGTTAGTCGAGTCTTCTATGACTATACAATTTTCTTTGGGTTGACCTGATAATCTAACTGCTTCCAAAAAGATAGCCGGATCAGGTTTGGATTTTGGAAAATCTTCACCACTTACGATATGTTTAAAATAAGGAAATAATCGGAATCGGTCTAAAACTTTTGTTAAAGTTACTCTTGCAGAAGATGTAGCTAATATTACTTGAAAATTATTTCTATATAAATCTTCAATAAGATTTCTTACCCCTGGCAATAAATCGAGTTCCTCATCTTCTTGGAAAATTTTATTGAATATATCCCTTTTTTGCTGAACCAATTCTTCAATTCCTTGTTTTAATCCATATTTCTGTTTTAAATTTTGATATAAATTTTTCGTTGATAATCCTCTAAAGGTCTCATATTCTTCTTGTGATATATTCAATCCGATATCTTTAAAATGCTTTTTAAATGATAATTCATGAATGGGCTCCGTATTTACGATTACCCCGTCCATATCAAAAATGACTGTGTTTATCATAAAGTTTATTTTATGTGTATTTACTGTAAATGTTTTGCATCAAATAATTTTCATTTTTTTAGAATTACGATAAAATTTCTAAATAATAGGTAGAATTAAAAGCTCAAATTTAAGAAATATTATTTCTATGGCTGATTATTTCTTTGTTTACTACCTACCTGTATCTTATAGGTCTACTTTATACAAATTATTTGCTTGATTGACTGCTAATATTGAAATATTTATTGTTTACAAAATATAATACTATAAAATCTATACAAATATTTCATACAATTATCTAATTTTGTTAATTAAAAACCGATGTAATGAAAGCTTATATTATTGTTATTGGAGATGAAATTCTTTCCGGGAGAACTTTAGATACAAATTCTAATTTTATTGCTAAAAAACTTGACCAAATAGGAATTTCTGTCAGCCAGATTTCAACTATTTCCGATAATCCGAATTCAATTATAAAAAAATTAACGGACGCTTTTGCTTCTGATAATGATTTTATAATAACTACCGGAGGATTAGGCCCTACTAAGGATGACAGAACCAAACAGACCATTGCTAACTTTTTATGCGACGAATTGATTCTAAACCAAAAAACTTTAGATTTCATTACGAAATTATATTGCACTAATGGTCGCACTATGAATGACTTGACTAAAAAACAAGCAATGGTTCCTTCAAGTTCAGAAGTTATCATAAATCGATACGGCACCGCTCCAATTTTATGGACAAAAAAATTTAATAAGGTATTAATTAATTTACCCGGAGTACCTTATGAAACTCAAGCTATGATTGATGAATTTATAATTCCAAAAATAAAAAAGGAATATAAATTACCTTATATTGTAAGACGTTCCGTAATCGTAGTTAACTATCCTGAAAGTGATTTAGCCATTACCTTGAACAATTGGGAAAGCCACCTACCTGATTTCATATCACTATCGTATTTACCATCGGGTGCGCGAATTGAGCTTAGACTTAGCGCTAAGGGAAATAATAAAGAAATATTGGAAAAGGCTATAACCAATGAAATTGAAAAGCTATCTTCAATACTCAAGGAAAACCTTATATCTGCCCAAACTACAAATATTGTTGAAATCATTGCAGATTTCTTTACAAAAAACCATCTGACTTTGTCAGTAGCAGAAAGTATTACCGGAGGAAATATCTCCCACAAGATTACTTATTTAGCTGGATCTTCTTCTTATTACAAAGGAGGTATAACAGCTTATAGTTCAAAAATCAAGGAAAGTATTTTACAAATTCCCGAATCTTACATCGATGTTCATAAAGTAGTTAGTGAAGAAATAGCAAAAGAAATGGCTAATAAATGTGCTAGTTTGTTTAATTCAACGGTTGCCATTTCTACTACAGGAATAGCCGGTCCAGGATCCGATGAATTTAATGATCCTGTAGGATTGGCTTATGTAGGTTTATATATGAATGGAAAAACATATGCAACAAAGTACTATTATCCTAACGTAACAAGAGATGAAATGATTAGCCGGATTACTAATAAGGCACTAGAAATGATTTACTTTAAAATTGTAAAAAATAAATGACACTTTTCTGTATTTATTTGGTATAATTTTAGATTTTATACAGACATATTAAATCATATGATTATGGAAAAGAGAAAATTAGGTCCGACTGATTTAGAAGTTTATCCTTTTGCTTTTGGAGGGAATGTTTTTGGTTGGACTGCCGATGAGAATACTTCTTTTGAATTATTAGATCAATATACAGAATTAGGTTTTAATTTTATTGATACGGCTGATGTATATTCTGCATGGGTACCCGGAAATAAAGGAGGAGAATCCGAAACGATCATTGGAAAATGGATTAATCGGAGAGGAAACAGAGACAAGTTAGTAATTACTTCTAAAGTAGGTGGAGAAATAGACAGTACTCATAAAGGCTTAAAAAAATCATACATTCTCTCAGAGATTGAAGAATCGTTAAAACGTTTACAAACTGATTATATAGACTTATATTTTACTCACTTTGATGACCCTGACACATCTATTGAAGAAGTTCTAGAGGCCTATCAACAATTGATCAAAGAAGGTAAAATACGTTATATAGGCGTTTCCAACATGACTACAAAAAGAATATTACAATCCTTAGAAATAAGCAAAACCAATAACCTTCCCTCCTATTCAGTATTACAACCAGAATATAATTTATATGATCGTGAGAAATATGAAAAGGAATATGAACCGTTAGCTGAAAAATATAAGTTGGGAGTTATGACGTATTATTCTTTGGCAAGTGGTTTTCTAACCGGTAAATATCATTCAGAAGAAGATTTGAATAAAAGCAAAAGAGGAGAAGGATTAAAAAAATATCTAAATGAAAGAGGTTTGAGAATTATTAAAACTTTAGAAGATGTAGCTGCAAGAAATAGCGCTACACCGGCTCAAGTATCCATAGCTTGGATCATTCAAAGACCCAGTGTGACCGCTCCAATTGCAAGTGCTTCCAAACTAGGACAGTTAGACATATTAAAAGCCGTGGATTTACAGCTTTCCAAAGAAGATATTACGGCCTTGAACGATGCGAGTAAATGACCTCTGAACTCATAAAAACCTAATCTCCTCAAATAAAAAAAGTGTTCAAAAAACTGAACGCTTTTTTATTTTTATAAAATAATCAAACTATATTAATTGGAATTATAATATAAATATATAATTTTTTCATTTTTTAAATTGGTTTACTATTTTCATTTTATTTTTACTCTAATTTTATTTCTTATCTTTGCAAAAAATTTTATTTAATTTCATGGAATTATACTACTCATTTTCAATTCTTATTATTTTAGCTGCTATTTTTTCATATATTAATGTTAGATTTTTAAAATTTCCATCTACTATTGGAATTATGATCATCGCATTAATTATGTCAATTATTTTAGTTCTTTTAGGAAGTCTTACCTCAAAACCTTTAAATGATATTGCTTCCCTAATCAAAGGATTTGATTTTACTGAAATATTGATGGGATGTATGTTAAATTTCCTGCTTTTTGCCGGAGCTATACATATTAATATGTCAGATTTAAAAGAGCAAAGGCTTCCTGTAATAATATTTTCCACATTGGGAGTGATAATATCTGCGATAGTAGTGGGAACAGGACTTTATTACACTTCTAATTACCTTCTTCCTATTATAAATGTACATACCGAAATACCTTTAATTTATTGCTTACTTTTTGGAGCATTAATTTCACCTACAGACCCAATTGCTGTATTAAGTATATTGAAACAGGCTAATGTTTCAAAATCATTAGAAACCAAAATTGCCGGAGAATCATTGCTTAATGATGGGGTGGCCGTAGTGTTATTTGCAATATTAGCGAATCTTGCCAATAACCCAGTTGTTGTGGCTACCGGACATATGGATTTATCATTTGCCCATATATTTGATTTATTTTTAAGAGAGGCTATAGGCGGTTTATTATTAGGAACTGCACTTGGTTACCTTGCTGCCTATGCCATAAGAACTTCTAACGATTATAAAGTTTCTGTATTAATTACCTTGGCCGTTGTTATGGGAGGATACCTTATAGCTAGATCGTTGCATACCTCTGCGCCACTAGCTATGGTGGGTGCCGGACTAATCATAGGAGAATCAAGAAGAAAATTAGGAACTACTGAAAAAAGCAGCGTAGGTTACTTCTGGGAATTGATAGATGAGGTTATGAATGCTATTTTATTCCTTTTTATGGGATTTCAACTTTTACTTATTGATGATTTGATTCATTACTGGCTTTTAGGTATTATATGCATTATTATAGTTTTATTTGCCAGATACATTTCAATTAAAATCCCTACAATAATTATTCCTTTTAAAGAAAAGTTCAGTAAAGGAACTATTGCTGTATTGGTTTGGGGAGGATTAAGAGGCGGTGTTTCAATAGCTTTAGCGCTTACCGTTCCAGACAGTGATTATAAGGAAACTATTATAGCCGTTACTTATGTAGTAGTCGTATTTTCTATTTTAGTACAAGGATTAACTGTTGGAAAAGTAGCTAAAGATATACAATAGTATACAGTTTATATTCGATATTTTAAATGATATCAATTTAAACTATAGAAAAAGTAACTGTTTTTTAGTAAAAACAGTTACTTTTTCTATATAATACTGCTCCCCATCTTATTTACAGTTTTAGTAAATTTTATTATAAAAAATTTTATCTAAAGTTATCTATATTACCAATTTATATCCTTATTTATTTAATATAATTAGTAAGAATTTAAGAATCTTCATTCAATAAGAACCAATTTCATTTTAGTTTATGTGATTTATCTCACAATAAGTTTATTTTATAATATTCTAAAATAATCACATTAAAATGTGATTTAGATGGCATATTTATTGTTTAAGATATAAAAAAACTACAAGATAATTACACTTCTTTCATTAACAAAAAATATTAAAAACATATAAAAATTTTATATTAATGCAAGGAATGGGTATTTTATGGTCTATAATTATTGGAATTATAGCCGGTTTTATTGCAGGAAGAATTATGCGCGGAAGCGGCTTCGGCATGTTTGTCAATTTGCTTGTCGGTCTTATTGGAAGTATACTCGGCGGATGGATTTACAG
This sequence comes from uncultured Apibacter sp., assembly GCF_946479295.1. Taxonomy (NCBI): domain Bacteria; kingdom Pseudomonadati; phylum Bacteroidota; class Flavobacteriia; order Flavobacteriales; family Weeksellaceae; genus Apibacter; species uncultured Apibacter sp. Next base: position 45,259 of record NZ_CAMLFD010000014.1, on the reverse strand, counting down.
CCTATTTGGTTTTTCCAGTGGTGGTAAATTAGGAATGCTTTTAATGTCTGTAATTGGTTCTGTAGCCCTTTTATGGATTATATCATTATTTAGAACAAAATAACCTTATAATAAAATGTCATGAAAAAAATAATTTTAGGAACTTTCTTGGGTGCAGCTATTGGATATATCGCCAGAAAGATGCAAGAAGATGGTTTTTTCGATAAAGTATCTAATGAACTAAATAAATTTACCTCTAAAACTAAGAAAAATTTAAACAATATGGTTGATGTGGGTAAAAATGAGGCTGAATATCTAAAAGATAGAGCAAAAAAGTATGGGGAAAAAGGTGAAAGTCTTATTCAAGAAGATTAAACAATGAAATAATCCAACAATACATCCATGTAGCAGCTTATTAGCTGCTATTTTATTTAGTGTTCATTAATGCAGTATATTTATTTATGTGTGTATAATCACATTATATAAAAAATTATTAATTTTATAGCGCGACCTATTTACTTCATTTGACAATTTTATAACCTTTTAAAATTAAGATAACTAAAATATGAGATTAACCGGTACTCCTATTGAATTAGGAACTGAGAATATTGGAAAATTATTAAAGCAATATGCCATCCCTGCTATCATAGCAATGATAGCCTCCTCTCTTTATAATATTACCGATAGCATTTTTATAGGACATGGAGTCGGACCATTGGCTATTTCCGGATTAGCTATCACCTTTCCCCTCATGAATCTTGCCGCTGCTTTCGGCTCTCTTGTAGGAGCCGGTGCCGCTACTTTACTTTCTGTCCGATTAGGCCAAAAGGATTATACTACGGCAAACAGCATTTTAGGAAACGTATTCATTATGAATTTAATTATTGGTATTTCCTTTACTATTGTTTCCTTACTATTTCTAGACCCTATATTATACTTTTTCGGTGCCAGCAAAAAAACACTTCCTTATGCCCATGATTTCATGATTATAATTCTGTCAGGAAACGTGATCACTCATATGTATCTCGGATTAAATTCAATGTTGCGCTCTTCCGGGAAACCCAGACAGTCTATGTATGCAACCATATTTACAGTACTCATAAATCTAGTTTTAAATCCCTTATTCATATTTGTATTTGGCTGGGGTATCCAGGGAAGCGCATATGCAACTATCATTTCACAAACAACTATATTAATATGGCAGATCTATTTATTTTGCGATAAGAATAATTTTATTCATATTCAAAAAGGCATATTTAAATTAAATAAATATATAGTAAAAGACTCTTTATCGATTGGTATGTCTCCTTTCTTAATGAATGCTGCTGCATCTGTTATTGTGATAATTATAAATCAGGGATTATTAAAATACGGAGGAGATCTTGCCGTTGGAGCTTATGGAATTGTTAATAGGATCGCTTTTCTATTTGTAACCGTTGTATTGGGACTAAATCAAGGTATGCAACCTATTGCCGGATATAATTTCGGAGCAAAATTATATTCGAGAGTTACAGAAGTATTAAAAAAAACGATATTAATTGCAACCCTAATCATGTGTACAGGATTTATTATAGTTGAGTCTGTTCCTCATGCGGTAGCTTCCATATTTACAACTGATAAAGAACTCATCGATATTGCATCTCTAGGGCTGAGAATAGTTTTTATTTGCTATCCCATTGTAGGTTTTCAAATCGTTACTTCAACATTTTTCCAAAGTATAGGAATGGCTAAAAAGGCTATTATTTTGTCATTAACACGTCAAATTTTGTTTTTAATCCCTTTTCTATTAATTCTCCCTAGATTTTTTGGTATTGCAGGAATATGGATAAGTATGCCTGCAGCAGATTTTTTCGCTACTATTTTGGCTGCAATTATGCTGCTTAAACAATACAAAGAATTTACTAAACCGAAATCCTGATAAACTAATATAGATATGTTATGACAGAAAAATATTTTATTACCATTGGTCGACAGTTGGGAAGCGGTGGCCGGCAAATTGGAAAGAAACTTGCTGATGCTTTACACATCTCTTATTATGATAAGGAAATCATCAATTTAGCTTCTATAGAAAGCGGTTTAAATCCCGAGATTTTTGAGCAAGCAGATGAAAAAAATTGTTATAGCTTTTTCGAAAATTTCTTAGGAATGCAACTTTCTAAAAATTATTTAGGAAACGAAAATTTATTTGAAATACAAAGTGAAATTATTAAAGAGGAAGCTCGTAAAGGTTCCGCTTTATTTGTGGGTAGATGTTCCGATTATATTTTACGTGAATTCGAAAGACGAATCGATATATTCATAACCGCTAACAAAGAAGACCGCATTAGGAGAACTTCTCAGAGAAAAAATATTTCGTTAAAAGAGGCTGAAGAATTAAATTTAAAAATAGATAGAAAAAGAAAAGAATATTATAACTTCTATAATAAAAAAAATTGGGGGCATGCAAATTCTTATCACCTTTGCATAAACTCTTCTGTTTTAGGAATTGAAAAAAGTGTAAATCTTATTAAATCATTTGTTGAACAAAAATTTAATCTTTAAAGAATTATAATAGATTAATTTTTTAAATTCCTAAAAAATGTAACAATTACTAGTTATGGAAATTTGTTTTGAAATAAATATAAAAATTTAACCCCTATGGTTTTTCAAATCATTAAAATATATTGCAGTATAATTTTAAAAATACCTTGATAATGACAAAAGTATTATATTTGAAAAAAAATAAGATTACTATATGAAATTGCTTGAAGGAAAAACCGCTATAATTACCGGAGCAACCAGAGGAATCGGAAAAGGAATTGCAGAAGTATTTGCTAAAAACGGGGCTCAGATTGCTTTCACATATGCATCATCTGTCGCTAAAGCAGAAGAATTGCAAAAAGAGCTTGGTAACCTTACTAAAGTAAAAGGATTCCAATCAGATGCTTCTGATTTTGAATCAGCACAAAAACTTGCAGATGATGTTATCAAAGAATTCGGTCAGATAGATATCGTAGTAAATAATGCAGGGATTACCAAAGATAACTTACTATTAAGAATGAATAAAGAAGATTGGGATGAAGTGATCCGTATAAATCTTGATTCGGTATTTAATCTTACCAAAGCAATCGTCAAACCTATGATGAAACAAAAAAAAGGGTCGATTATCAATATGAGCTCTGTAGTTGGTGTGAAAGGAAACGCTGGACAAGCGAATTATGCCGCATCCAAAGCAGGAATTATTGGTTTCTCTAAATCAATAGCATTAGAATTGGGATCAAGAAATATTCGTTGCAATGTAGTCGCTCCGGGATTCATCGAAACCGAAATGACGGAAGCATTAGATGAAAAAACTATTCAAGAATGGAGAGACAATATTCCTCTAAAAAGAGGTGGAACACCGGAAGATATTGCCAACGCTTGTCTATATCTTGCCAGTGATCTATCAAGTTATGTTACCGGACATGTACTTAATGTGAACGGTGGTATGCTTACTTATTAAACAAAATATATGGATAAGGCATTATAAATAAGAGATTAAAAATTTTAATCTCTTTCTTTTTTTAACTTATTAAAATATGTATAGCAATAAATTATCAGTACAATTATTAGGAGAAGTTTTATATCGATACGATATTACTGACATTATCATTTCTCCTGGCTCCAGAAATGCGCCTTTAACCATACATTTTACAAATCATAAAGAGTATACTTGCTATAGTATAGTCGATGAACGTTCTGCCGCATTTTTTGCTTTAGGTATGGCTCAATCCAAAAAAAAGCCGGTAGTCATCTGTTGCACCAGTGGAACGGCTTCGGCCAATTATTATCCGGCCATTATTGAAGCGTTCTACCAGAATGTTCCTTTATTAGTACTTACAGCCGACAGACCCGAGAATTATGTAGATATTTTTGACGGACAAACAATTCGACAAAAAAACATTTACAGTAACCATATTTATGGATCTTTTCAGTTATCTGAATCGGAAAATGAAGAATCAATTACACAAAATTTCCTGGATTTAAAAAAAGCATTACATACGTGTATCTTAAAATCCGGTCCGGTACATATAAATATTCCATTTTCAGAACCATTATACAAACAAACTGAAAAAATAGAAATTATTATTGACAAACTAGCTCTTCCGTATAAAAGCTATAATTCGGACTTATATTCTCCTCTATTACCTACTTGGAATCATTATTCTAAAAAGATGATCCTTGTAGGAATGCAACAACCTAATTCGAAGCTTACTCATTTGCTTGAAAGATTTGCTGATAGAGAAGATACGATTATTCTTACTGAAATTACATCAAATCTCAACTCCAGCAAATTTTATCCTACTATCGATCGCTATATGTTCCCATTCGGTGAAGATAAGATGGAAGAGTATAAACCCGATCTACTTCTTACCATAGGACAGAATATCGTTTCTAAGAAAATTAAAGATTTTTTACGTAAATCAAATTTACAGGCACATTGGCATTTGGATGAATTTTGGCATCCTGACACCTATTTTTCTTTAACTGAAAAAATAGAAGAAAATCCCGTTATTTTTTTAAAGAAATTAGTGAAAATTTCGTCAAAAACTTCTACTTATTCATTACTCTGGAAACAATTAAAGAATGAACGCGAACAAAGACATCATGAATTTGTTGCTCATCTTCCGTTTTCAGACTTATGGGTAATAAAAACCTTGGATAAAAAAATACCTGATTCGTATAATCTTCAACTATCCAATAGTTCCATGATTAGATATGCGCAATTATTTAATTTTAATTCTAAAAATAAAATATTTTGCAACCGAGGAGCCAGTGGTATTGATGGATCTACTTCCACTGCAGTCGGCTTTGCCGTTGCCGATCACCATCCTACTGTTTTAATAACCGGCGACATTGGTTTCTTTTATGATTCTAATGCTTTATGGAATAAATACATCCCTCATACATTTAGAATTATTCTCATAAATAATGGAGGTGGAGATATTTTTAAAATCATTCCGGGACCCGATACATCAAATGCTTTAGATGAATTTTTTGTCACTCATCACGACCGTACTGCTCAACTACTAGCTAAAGAATATAATTTTGAGTATTTACAAGCTCATAATCAAGAAGAGTTAGTAAAACACTTAGAGTCATTTTTTAATTCTTCCCATAGACCTAAATTATTGGAAATTAATACAGCCGGACAGCCAAATTCAAATCTTTTACGAGAATATTTCAATTATTTAAATCAGGAATAGAAATATGAGAATTAATTTATTTACCCCTATGCGGGAAGAAAATCAAAAAATAATGGATGCTATAACAGAGTTTTCATCGCTAAAGCATTCATATGAAGTCATTGTAACTGGAATTGGTCGTGAGAAAATTGCAAAATCCCTGGTCAATAAACCAAAATCCGATTTAGATATTTTAGTGGGTTTCACGGCAATAACCGGAATTGAACAAACCATGCCTAAAGAATTACAAAAAGGCTGCTTAGTAGAGGTAGTAGCTTCTTCTTTATATGGATATTCGGGTGAAATTTTTGAAAATGGAAAATTGTTACTTTCCGCTTCCCGTACCCAATTCCCTACTCTCACTTCCCTTACTTCCGATAAATTTGTGACCACTTCCCATTTACCGATTGGCACGCTTATTAACATGGAAGATTATAGTTTCATGTATTTGAAAAGACCCCATGATTTCATCATACGGATTATATCTGACTTTTTGCCTCACCAGGATGAAATAGATTTTTTTAAGGTTATTGAGGATATTTCTTTTACTCCAGTAATTGAATTTTTAGAAAGTTTGGAATCATAATTTAAACTGATTCTTACCCATTTATATTATTTTAATTTAAGTTTTACTAATTGGTTATGATATTCTGTTTCTATGATTCACTCGGTTTTACCATTTTAACTTGATCTTCTTTTTTACAGTTGATAGCCGTTTGGCAATAATAATTATAGTTCTCCTCCTTAAATAATTTTTATAAATTATCATGAATAATCCTTTCATTTCTCAGAATTTAAAGCCATAGTAGCGTCATCACAAAATAAATATTTCGGCTTCTAAGAGGAAAAATTCTCATTTAAATAATTTATTTTAAAATTAATTTACATGCACAAACTTGAAAAATTAAGCACTTATTTTATTAAGAATTTTGTGCATCGTTTAATATTCTTTCCGTCTTCATTTTCGAATTTCTCTTTTTTATTTTAAGTTAATAATTGATTAGCTTATATATTTTTGAAAGTTGAACATAATGATTGGTCTCTCCATACCAAGATTTGTTTAATATTATTTGTAAAATCCGTATAGTCAGTTTTTTTGGTTTAAAAAATATCTTCTCCTGTCCAGAGTAATTTGTAATTTTTTACTAAAGAAAAACATTCTAAATGATAGATCTACACTATGATAAAAATTCACAGCACTTATTACATACTTCCCTTTTAAATTAAAATTCCAATTTATATTAAATATAAAATTTTTATTCTTATCAAAATAAAAGGAATTATCTGTTGAAAAATAGAATAACCAACAAATATTTTTGATCTTTCCTATTTGTAAATTATCCAATTTATATTCGGAATATTGAATATTATTTCGTTACTACTTTCCAATCAATAAAGGAATAATAAAAATGTATAATGCGATTGTTTTACATCCACTTGTAAAGATAAATTCCATGAATCTTTTTTGTTTTTTAAAAAACAATACTAATTAATCCGATATTTACCTCTGAATCATATTGATAGGATGGATTTGTAATTATTTCTATACTTCTTACCTCATCTGACGGGATACTTTGTAAGTAGTTATTCAACGATTCTCCTGATAGTTCAACTAACCTGTTATCAACAATTATTTTAGCTGAACTTTTCCCTATTATTTTGATATTATTTCCTTCAACTTTTATTTTTGGAGTCTTCACTAATACATTAAAACCTGTACCTAAAGTGGATACCATAGATTTTTCTACATTCAATACCGTTATGTCTATTTTCCTCTCAATTATTTTATTTTTACCCTTTATAATTACTTGCTGTATTTCTTTACTTTTATAAAGCTTTATTGTACCTAAGTCTATATTTTCTTTTATTATTAAAAAATCTGCATATAGCTCTTCTTCATTTTCTTCAATTTTATATTATATAATCCTGGATGCAAATCTTTGAAAATAAAAGAATTTTTATCATCTAATTGAGTGGTAATTGTAATAGAATCTTGTTTAGCTAAAGTGATTTTTACAGAAGTGTTTAATATATTTTCAGCAAAAATTAACAGTTCCTTTTAGAAAAATTTTCTGGGAATAGCTAAGAATAATAAATATATAAAAAATAAATTTTCAAAGCTTTTTTATAATAAAATGCATATAAATAATAATATCTTTATTATTAAATATTTATTGTATTTTATAAATAAACATTTAATATAGTACTAATTTTTCAATAATCAAATTAAAATAAATATAGATGCTCACTTACTATTTTTTTATTCTATTTAGTATAAAATTATATTTTTATATTATTGCGTTTAGCAAAAATTCTTTTCACATAATTTTTGTTACATTTTAAATTTAACTATAATTTAATAGAAAGAGGAATACTATTTATAAAAAATCAAAGTGTAAAAAACTGTATTTTTGTAAAATGAAACTATTGAGTTACAATGTTAACGGAATAAGAGCCGCCATAAATAAAGGCTTAGTAGAATGGATAAAATCGGCAAATCCTGATATACTTTGCTTACAAGAAATTAAAGCTCACACAGATCAATTTGACGTGTCACAATTTGAAAGTTTAGGATATCATTCTTATTGGTTTTCCGCTGAAAAAAAAGGGTATAGTGGTGTAGCTATATTATCAAAAGAAAAGCCTATATCTGTAAAATATGGATGCGATAATCAAGAATATGATCAGGAAGGAAGAGTATTGCAAGCAAATTTCAACAATTATTCGGTGATAAGTGTTTATGTTCCTTCCGCAACTAATATGGCTCGTCTAGGATTTAAATTAGACTTTTGCGAATACTTATTAAAATATATTAAAAACTTAGAAAAAGATTATCAAAATCTTATTATAAACGGAGATATAAATATTTGTCACAAAGCCATCGACATTAATGATCCAGTAAGAAATGCTAAAGTTTCAGGATTTCTACCTGAAGAAAGGGAATGGATGGATCGATTTTTTAAACAATGTAATCTTGTTGATACCTTACGCGTTTTCAATCATGAACCTTTTCAATATTCGTGGTGGACTTATAGGGTAAAAACTGCGCGAAACAACAATAAAGGTTGGCGAATAGATTATTCATTGGTTACTAAACCCTTAGTCAAACATTTACAAAGAGCTTATATTTTAACACAAGCCATTCATTCGGATCATGCCCCTGTAGGGATAGATTTCGATCTAAATAAATTACAAAATCTTTAATTAAATTATCTAATTATGAAAAAAGCAACTTGCATTATTTCTCTTTTGGTAATTGCTACCTCATGTGTACCGCAATCCAAATATGATGAATTAGAAAAAAAATATTACGCATCCTTACAGGGAGAAAGAAAAAGTCAGAAAGCCATTCAGGAGAAAGAAGATGCATTAAAATCGTTATCAGACCAATACTCTTCATTACAACAGCAGCAAGAAGCTCTTGCAAAAAAGAAAGCTCAATTAGATGCTGAATATTCGGATCTTCAAATTGAATATGCTACTAAGCTGAAAGATATGGAAGATTTGAAGACTAAAAATGCACAAATTTCCAACGAAGTCCAAACCACCGAACAATCTCGAAAAAAAATCCTAAATGAATTGGAACAAACCCAAGGTCAATTACAAGAAAAGATTAAAAGGATAAATGAACTGGAAGGATTAATTTCACAACAAAAGGAATCAGTTTCGAAATTAAAAAACAAGCTACAAATAGCTTTAAAAAATTATGAAGGTAAAGGAATAACCGTCGAAGAAAAAGAAGGAAATATTTATGTTTCTATGGAGAATAAGCTTCTTTTCCCATCGGCAAGCTGGACTGTAGAGGCCGAGGGTATAAAAGCTCTACAAGACCTTTCCGAAGTTTTATCTAAAGATAATAATCTAAATATTATAATTCAAGGACATACCGATTCTGATAAATATGCCGGTAACGGAAACATAAAAGACAATTGGGACTTATCTGTAATGCGCGCTACTGCTATTACCAAAATTCTTCAATCTGAAGGGGTATCTCCCAAACAAATGACAGCTTCAGGTAAGAGCGAATACGCTCCATTAGCTAATAATTCTACTGCTACAGGAAAAGCTATAAATAGAAGGGTGGATATTATTATAGCCCCCAATTTAAGTGAGATAACAAAGATTTTAAACGATTTGTAATCATTGATAGATAATGCGGGTTGTTATTCAAAGAGTTTCAGAATCGTCTGTTAGGGTTGAGAATAAAATAGTGGGTAAAATTAATCAAGGATTACTATTATTTTTAGGCATTGAAGATGCGGATAATCAAGAGGATATAGAATGGTTGGCTAATAAAATTTGTAATTTACGAATATTTAATGACGAAAAAGGTATCATGAATAAATCTCTCTTAGATATTCAAGGAGACATATTATTAGTTAGTCAATTTACCCTTCATGCATCTACAAAAAAAGGAAACAGGCCCAGCTATATAAAAGCAGCAAAACATGAATATGCTAAGACCATGTATGAAAAATTCAAAGATTATCTTTGTCAATTATTAAAAATATCTATTCAAACAGGAGTTTTTGGGGCAGATATGAAAGTATCATTGATCAATGATGGCCCCGTTACTATAACAATAGATTCTAAAAATAAAGAATAAATAGGTATTTCAAAAGCGTGTATTTTATAAAAAATATATAAAAGCAAATGTTCTCAATCCATTTTTTTACATAAAAATATAATTTGAATATCAAATAAAAAAAACCTGATTACTATTCTAATCAGGTTTTTTTAAATAAATATGATTTAATTTAAATTATATTAATATTTAAATCCGCCATTTCTTGCTTATATACTCCATTCACCAGTTTGTCTCTTACAGCTTCGAATGCTTGAAGAGTTTTATCTATTTCTTCATCTGTGTGTGAAGCTGTTGGTATTAAACGTAAAAGAATCATTCCTTTTGGTATAACCGGATATACTACCACACTGGTAAATATTTTATAATTTTCACGGATATCTTTTATCAATAATGTTGCTTCAATAGCATCTCCCTGCATGTATACAGGAGTTACACAAGTATTGGTTTTGCCTATATCAAATCCTCTTTCTTTAAGGCCTTCTTGAAGTTTTTTTACATTATGCCATAATCTATCTTTAAGTTCAGGTTTACTTTTCAGTAACTCCAATCTTTTTAAAGCCCCAATAACCATAGGCATTGGAAGTGATTTGGCAAAAATCTGTGAACGTAGATTATATTTTAAATATCGGATAATTTCCTTATTAGATGCTACAAATGCACCAATTCCTGCCATAGACTTTGCAAAGGTAGAAAAATAAACATCAATACCGTCTTGGCATCCTTGTTCTTCACCTGCACCTGCTCCAGTTTTACCTAACGTACCGAAACCATGAGCATCATCTACTAATAATCGAAAATTATATTTCTTTTTAAGCTCAACGATTTCTTTTAATTTTCCTTGCTCACCTCTCATTCCAAAAACCCCTTCAGTAATCACCAAAACTCCTCCCCCTGATTCTGCTGCGTTTTTTACTGCTCTTTTAAGGTTTTTTTCTAAGCTTTCCATATCATTGTGCTGATAGGTAAATCTTTTACCGAAATGAAGCCTTACGCCATCTACAATACATGCATGGCTATCAACGTCATAAACAATCACATCATTTTTGGAAACAAGAGTATCAATTATTGATAGCATACCTTGATAACCGAAATTCAAAAGATATGCCGCCTCTTTATTAGCAAAAGCAGCAAGTTGTTTTTCCAATTCTTCATGGTAATGGGTCTGCCCAGACATGGCACGAGCACCCATCGGATACGCCATACCATATTTAGCGGCAGCTTCGGCATCAGCTTTTCTTACTTCAGGATGATTGGCTAGTCCTAAATAATCATTAATGCTCCAGACTATCATGTCTTTACCCTTGAATTTCATTCTCGGACTGATTTCTCCTTCTAGAACAGGAAATATATATTCACCTTCCCCATAGTCCGCATATTTAGCAAGAGGACCGGGATTATTTTTTATTCTCTCAAAAATATCCATTTTTATTATTTAACCAAAGTTACTTATATTTTTTCTACAGTAGCGTGTGATTCTAATCCATTCAATTTGCTATTAACAAAACCTTGAGATGACATCCATTCATCACTAAAAACTTTAGTCATATATCTTGATCCATGATCCGGAAAGATTAGAACAGCTACAGAACTCTCATCAAAAGTATCTGCGACAGTTCGTGCCGCTGTTAAACTTGCTCCACTCGTATAGCCTACCATCATTCCTTCTTTAAGCGCTAACTCTCTTGTAGCATAAGCACTAGGTTCATCTGATACTTTAACATATTTATCAATTACGGAAAAATCCAATGCACCAGGTATTAGGTTTTTACCTAGACCTTCTATTTGATAAGGCTTTATTTCATTAGGATCAACTTCTCCTGTTTCAAAGTATTTTTTTAATACTGAGCCTACGGCATCTACTCCTATCACTTTAATATTAGGATTTTTTTCTTTTAGAAACTGTGCTGCACCGGTTAGAGTTCCACCTGTTCCTGTACATCCTATAAGATGGGTAATTTTACCTTGGGTCTGCTCCCAAATCTCAGGACCTGTACTTAGATAATGAGATTTTGTATTTTCTTGATTAAAATATTGATTAATATATAACGAATTAGGGGTATCCGCGGCTATTCGTTTAGCAACTTCATAATAGGATCTGGGGTCATCTGCCGGAACATTAGCCGGACATAAATATACTTTAGCTCCCATTGCTTTAAGAAATGAAATTTTTTCAGGTTTTGTTTTATCGCTTACAGCTAAAATACATTTATAGCCTTTAACGATACTTACCATAGCTATGGAAAAACCGGTATTCCCTGAAGTTGTTTCCACTATAGTTGCACCTGGCTTTAATAAACCTTGTTTTTCAGCATTTTCAATTATATGAAGTGCAATTCTATCTTTAGTTGAGTGTCCGGGATTATAACATTCCAATTTTGCAAAAAAAGAACCTTTCATCCCTTCTGTTACTCTATTTAAGCGAACTAACGGCGTATTGTTAATTAACTCAAGAACATTATTATAAGTTCTAGCCATCCTATCTTATTATTAATTTATATAATTAATTCAAGGGGCAAATTTATAATTTTTTTTTCTTACAAAAAACTTAACTTAATGAAATTTGACTTATTCAAACCAAATCGAATCTTAAACCTTATTTTTTTGCTAAATTTATATAAATTCCTAATAGTTATTATATATATACTTTATTATTTCTTTATCTACTTCTGATAATTCAATCCCTCTTCTTTTCATAGACCGTTCTGCTACCTCAAAAACTTGTTCTAATTTGAAAAGAGGGCTTTCTGACCTACCTCCCCATGAAAATGATTTTATAAGGTTTGGAGGAAAACCTGGGGTAAATATATTTGCAGAAACTCCCACTACTGTACCTGTATTAAACTGTGTATTTATAGCAGATTTTGAATGATCGCCCATAATCATACCGGCAAATTGCAATCCTGAGTTTATAAATTTTCGTGCGGTATAATTCCAAAGCTTTACTTCTGCATAATTATTCTTCAAATTAGAGGCATTTGTATCGGCTCCAAGATTACACCACTCCCCTATTACCGAATTTCCTAAAAATCCTTCATGCCCCTTATTAGAATATCCCAATATTATAATATTATTTACTTCTCCTCCTACTTTGGAATACGGTCCTATAGTTGTTCCTCCATAGACTTTTGCCCCCATATTTATTTTGGAACCTTTACACAAGGCAAACGAACCTCGAATCATTGCACCTTCCATAACCTCTGTATTCTTCCCTAGATAAATAGGCCCCTCTTTGGTATTTAAAATCGCACATTCTGCAACAGCTCCATCTTCTATAAAAATTTGTGATGGATCTCCTATAATTTTAACCGTATCAGATAAATCCTTTGATTTTCTTCCTTGTGTTACTAATGTAAAGTCATAGGCTATAGCCTTTGCATTGTAGGTAAATAAGTCCCATGGATATTGTATATGAATTCCTTTGAATTCTATATTATTCTTCTTATCAAATTTATTTAATTGAAAATTTTCGAGTGTAGTTTTTGAAGCTATTAGTTCCTCATTATGATAGATAGCTTCTCCAAATTCTAAATTTTTAAGTGTGAGAATAAATTCTTGGTAGGGGAAATAAGTTGGGTTAATGAAAAAATTTTGTTCTTCTGTATGAAGGGAATATTTTTTTGAAAGATATTCTTGAGTCAAATATGAAATTTTCTCTGTCTGGAATATTGATCTCCATCTTTCAGCAAAAGTCAATATTCCCATTCTTAATTCTGCTACAGGACGTGTATAAGTTAACGGCAACAGATCGGAGTATTCTTTCCCATCAAAAAGAATAATATTCATAATTTCTACTTTATTATTTTTTCAAATATATAAAATTATATCATAGAATTTACTTTATCTTAATCATTATAATTAATTGTATTTATAAGTATATGTTGACCATATACGTATTATTTAATATAAATTATTTTATTATGCCCCAGTGTAACTCTTTATTCGATATAATGATTTTTAAAATATTCCAATCCTTCGGATGCTCCTTTCTGAATGAATATAATATCATTTCGTAACGCTGTTTCAACAGGTTTAGGATCGATTACATACACTTTTGAGGTTATAGGAACGAAGTCTAATAAAGATGCTGCTGGATAAACCTGTAAAGAACTCCCTATAATAAGAAATAAATCTGCATTTTGAGTTATTTCGATAGCCTTTTCCATTTCGGGCACCATCTCACCAAACCATACAATATGGGGTCTTAATTGTCCTCCATCTTCAGCTAAATCTCCCATATGAACATCTTGTAAGGTTTCATAAACTAATGATTCATTAGTTTCGCTTCTCACTTTTGTAAGCTCCCCATGTAAATGAAGAATTTTTGTTGATTGAGCTCTTTCATGAAAATTATCAACATTCTGCGTTATGATTGAAATATCAAAAATGGATTCAAATTCTTTTAGCAAATAATGTCCTTGGTTGGGTTCGTGATTTTGCAATTCTGCTCTACGCATATTATAAAAATTCTGAACAAGTTCCGGATTTTTATACCATCCTTCTATGGAAGCAACTTCTTGCACATTATAATTTTCCCATAATCCACCTGAGTCTCTAAAAGTGCTCAGACCACTTTCAGCACTCATTCCTGCTCCTGTTAATACAACTAATTTTTTTTTCATACTATATGTTCTCAATTAGTTAATTAATATTTTCATTTAATATAAATATTTGGTTCTATTTTTTCATCTCCTCATAAGCATTAATTCCACATAGCAGAAATTTCTTAAATTCTTTTTTATCCATATAGCCGGCAACTGGGAAATTTATTATTTGGCTATCCGGAGTTACCAAAACATAAAATGGTTGAGAGTTAGAATTAAAGTTCTCCCTTTGAAAAGTAGACCATTTATTTCCAACCGTTTTAATTTTTCTTTTTCGACCCTCTTTCAAACTTATAGTTATTTGTTCATTTTTTGGTAATTCTTCTGAGTCATCTACGTACAGTGATGCAATAATTAATTTATCATGTAAGATATTCCAAATATCTGTTTCACTCCAAACATATTCTTCCATTTTTCGACAATTTTCGCATCCGTATCCTGTGAAGTCAATTAATATAGGCTTATTTTCTTTTTTTGCAATTTCTATGGCTTCATAATAATCATGTACACTGGTAAGTCCTAATACTCCTTCTGTCTGATTATTTTTATAAATACTTATATTTAAGGGTGGGGTTAATCCACTAAGTAATTTTAAATTCGGTTTTTTTGAAGGGAACAATCCGGGAAGCATATATACCGCTATACCTATAAATATACATGCCCAGATTTTTCGCCCAATTCCAATCTTTGGATGCTTATCGTCATGAGGAAATTTAATTACCCCTAATAAATAGAGCACTACTGATATGGAAATAAGAATCCAAATGGCAATAAAAATTTCTCTTTTCAAAAAGAACGTTTTTGCTACTAAATCTGCCTTAGATAAAAATTTAAACGCTAATGCTAATTCAAGAAATCCTAAGACAACTTTTACTGTATTCATCCATCCTCCGGATTTAGGCATGTTATGTAAAAATTGTGGAAATAATGCAAATATGCCAAAAACTAATGCCCAAGCCAAACCGCAACCTCCAAATGCCATGGTCAATTGGTTTGGATTTTGAATTGCATTGGCTAATATACTTCCTAATACAGGTCCGGTACATGAGAAAGATACTATGACTAAAGTTAATGCCATAAAAAATAATCCTATTACCCCTCCCGATTCGGAAGCTTTATCGGACTTATTAGCCATCCAACTAGGAAGTGTGATATTGTAATAACCGAAAAAGCTAAATGCAAATAGAATAAAAATTATAAAAAAGATAAGGTTTAACCATATATTGGTAGCTATTTGGTTAAAAATATCGGAATTTATTCCACTAATTAAATGAAATGGTAAAGTGAATAATACAAAGATTAATAGGATGAAAAAGGCATAAATCAATGCATCTTTTTTCCCTTGCTTTTTACTTTTAGCATGTTTGGTAAAATAGGATATGGTCAACGGAATCATGGGATAAACGCAAGGAGTTAACAAAGCTACCAATCCCCCCAAAAATCCAAATGCGAAAATCCACATATTCCCCTCTTCTTTTATTATTTTCTCACCACACTCTTTAGATATGGGTTCTGCTACATTTAAGCTGGGAATTATAATTTGATTTTTATTAATTGTATTAACTGCTGTTTTAGATTCGACAAAATCTTTCATTCGGTCAGAATCGATAGAGTCCACTTTAGGAGTTAATACAACCGAAGAATGTTTAATTGTATCTTTTTGTATTATTTGAGTTGTTTCTTCATATTTATCTTCCGGAGTTATTGTAAATGTAAAAGATTCTACATCGGGTGCTAAACAAACTTTATCGTTACATATCTGAAATTCGATTTCTGCTTCAAATACTACGGGATTAGTACCCTTAATCTCTAATTGTTGTCGATATTCTACCTTATTAGAATAATAAATTAAGTTTCCTTCAAATACGTCCGAGTATTCTTCGATCTTTTTACCTATTTCTTTGGTTGGACCTACTAATCGAATAGAAGAGTTTTCAGAGTACACAAATTGAGTAGGAATGGCACTTTCTACTTTAATATCTTTGGAATATACATGCCAACCAGGTTCCAATATTGCTGTAAATATGGCCTCGTATTTGTTTTCCTTAGTATGCTTAATTTCAGACTTCCACTTGATAGGATTCTTTACTTGAGCCTGTACTATTATTGCAAGAGTAAAAAAAATCCAAATCAGTTTTTTCATGATAAGCGTTTGTTTTTTATAATTAGAGTTTACGTATCAAATGTAATAAATTTCGCAAATATATACCATTCGTTATACCCTAATTTTATTTTCTTAAAAACATTTTTTTATATAAAATTGAAAATAGGTGTTATATTTTTAAAAATCTGCATGATATTTATGACCTGATTTATAAATAGTTCTTTATTTATGCAATAAAAATTAAATGTGATTTATTCAAGAAATTCTTTTCTATTAGCTCAAATAAATTTTCTAAATAAATTAAATTTTTATTGAATTTTATTAGAAAGAAGCCCTTATCTGAACACTTCCCGTATGGATTGCCTGGGATTCCTCACTCTTACGACCGTCATAGATTATATTCAAGGTAAAGACAGAACTGAGTTCTCTTTGAAGATAAATTTTCCAAACACTATTCTTTCCGCTTAGTAAGCCTTCCATCATTTGACTGGAAACTAATGAATAGTTATTCCCTTTTAAATCGTTTTTAATGTATGAATAACTACCTGTAAGAGAGGTTCTTTTTTCATCATTCCAACGTAATTCTAAACCTACCTCTCTCCAATCTAAACGTTCATTTCCTAATATATTTTTTTTGTTTTGATATTTAACTAAAGTACTTAAGCTAATATTTTTTTGTATTTCATAGGTTACAGATGGATTTATTGCCGTAGTTTCTATAGTAAAGCGTTTGGTTGAAAAAAGTTGAGATCTACTTTTATCCTTTATTAAATTACTTTGAATGGCAAAAATCCAGAATTTCCATGGTTTATAATTTAATAACACTTGAAAATTATCATTATTTCTTTTTTCTCTCCCTGTAAATATATATTGTGTATTATTATTTTCCATATATTGAAAGGTTGCCATCCACTTATGAATACTTAGTCTATTAATAGATAAATTTGTGGTAAAACTTTGCGTTTGAGTTAAAAGGTCACTCTTCGAGAAGGGATTTAATTCTGCTGTTTTATTTTTTTTCTTATACGATGAAACTGATTGGAATGCCGATTGTAATCCTATTCTTTCCCACCAGCTTGATCGTAAAAATCTTGAAGGCGATATTTGTAAGCTAAAAATAAATTTATTGCTATTTGATTTTACATAATTGATATTATCTGTATATACACGTATGTATTGGGCTTGATCACTAAATTCTGCAACTTCAAATTCATCAAGCTCTTCTATTCCGTTTCCATTATAATCCGTCCATTTATAAATACCTTTCCCATCTGTTACTTTCACATATTTGAATTCTCTTTGCGCTTCTTGTCCACTAGATAACTCATAAACTGAATTTAATTGTACCCCATTATTACATAATATTTTATTCCAACGGAGTGATCCTAATATGTAATTTTCATCATTTTGATTACTATATACTGCTTTACTATAATGAACTTTTCTATAATGAAAATCTAAGTATAAATTATGTTTTTGAGTTTTTATTAAATGATTAGTTAGTATACTTCCATAGGAAGTTGTAAAATTCTTCAGTTTACCTACGCGAACTGAGTCGTCTGATCTAATATATAATTTTAACTCTGTGGTTATTTTTAAACTATCTAAAGAAAAAGTAGTATATATTTCATTCCAGTTAAAACTAGAAGAAGTATATTCCGATACTAAATTATTTTTATTTCTATTTGATTCTCCTTTATATCCTATGCCTGTTTTCAGGCTTCCTATTTTATGATGAAATTCTGTAGTGTATTTGATAAAATTTGATTTTATACTGTCTTGTTGTGTAGTATGCAAATAACTTATTTTAGAATGAAAGTCAGTATTTTTTTTTCTATATCCTAGCAATATGTCATTTTTATAACCAGTATAGAAGTTTTTTTCGTCTAATAAATTAAAAGTGTAATTTACGATCCATTTATCAAAAAAAACATTCTTCCAATTCAAACTAAATTTATGTTGATTTATGCCGTTAAATTCTTGCGAAATATTAAAATCTCTATCAAATTCTACCTCATGTATTCTTTCTAAAATATGGAAATTTTTCTGAATAAATGTATGGGATAAATTCAGATTACTTTTCCAATTATTTTTTTCATTCTTTATATCTATATAAAATCTGCTTGCATAACCTGTGTTTTTTTTATTCCCTACGGAAGAAAATGTATTTTCATCGTAATTACTTAACGCTAAATTTATCCCGACATTTCCATAAGCAAATCTATATTCGGTATTTGTTGAAACTACTTGCGTTTTTTGCGGTGGCATTAGTTGGGTTACCGGCTCGTAATTTCCTTGTAATATACCGTCAATGGGAGGAATATATTCATATACACGACCATTGACAGGTAATTGAATGATTCTATAATTTCCCTTGTTTTTTCCCATATAAGTGAAAGAAAGCGTGTATAATTCTTGCGAACTATCGGTAGAGTATTGGTATATTTCATCTGATCCAAAGTTTATTTTTTTATACAGGATTTTATTGGGATCATATTCAGTTAGTTTAGCGTTAGATGCATACATCTTATCTTTATCATTACCTGCTTGACTAAGTACATTTTTTTGAACATCTGTTAAATCTTGATTGCTTTCTTTAGTATCATTTTCAGAAAATATATTAGCGCTAAAGCTAAATTTATCCGACTCATATTTACCGCCAGTGTTTAATAAAAAACGTGTATAAGTA
This sequence comes from uncultured Apibacter sp., assembly GCF_946479295.1. NCBI lineage: Bacteria > Pseudomonadati > Bacteroidota > Flavobacteriia > Flavobacteriales > Weeksellaceae > Apibacter > uncultured Apibacter sp. Next base: position 26,094 of record NZ_CAMLFD010000014.1, on the reverse strand, counting down.
GTGGTATTATAAATATATTCAACGACAATCCTACTATTGGAAGATATATAAGTTTTAGGGGTAAAGGTTAGTTCTCCCGTATTATAATTCATTATATAATCTTGATCTTCTCCTCTTTTTAATAATGAACCATTCATGTATACTTTTTCCGATCCTGAAATGACAATTATAAAAAGTTCTCCTTGATTTCCTTTTAATTTATAGGGTCCTTGATTACCTTCAATACCATTAAATTTCATTCTATTAAATTCTCCTCGGGATAATGAACCTAAAGCGTATAAATCTGTGTATGAATTTTTATTTTTTATTCGAGTCCCTATTTGTATACCGGTAATTTTTCTAGAAAAATTACCAAAATAATCTTTATCTTGAATAAGATCTAAATGTCCCGCACGTATGTATGAACTTTTCGTTGATAACTCAATATATATTTTATCAAATTCATCTAGCCGTTGGGTATATCCGTCTGCTTGAATGGGTATATTATGATCTGAAATAGCAGCTTTTATTCTAACATCTTTACTTAATTGTCCGGATAGTTCCAGATCTAATGAGGACTGCACAGAAGCACTTTGATTATTTCCAAAAGTTATACCTCTTATTAATGTTCCGGAACTTGATAAATTTTGAAAAAATTCATTCTTTTTTTTAGAATTTTCTATTATTTCAAAATACTTTTTAGGTTTATTAATCCTTACTATAAGTGAAGTATCTTTAGAAAAAATTATTTTTTCTTTTTTTTCCGGATATATGTAATAACTAATTTTTAAATTCTGATTTATCAATGAAGGATTGAAAGATAAAGTATTACTTGATGAATCTAATGAATAAAAATCAGGATTAATTTCTTCATCATTTATATTTTTAATAGATATTTTATCGGGAATAACAATTAAAGTATCTATTTTCAAAATAGAGTCTTTGATTTCAACGATCTTATATCTAAAATTAGGATTTTTCCAATCAATAACTTGAGCATGGGCCATTATTCCCATACATATAGTAATTAGTATGAATATTGATCTTCTTAGCAATTTTAATAAATAAACGAAATTATGCTTTTTTTTGATATGAGCATAAGTAGAATTTAAATTTATTTATCTATTCTAATAAAAAGCAATATTATATACTTGAATAACGCTTTTATTTTAAGTATTATAGTTTTAATCTATACAAAAACCCAAATTCTGATTCAGGATTTTTTTTAGTAAGTCTAGTAAATTATAAATATTTCTTTTATTATGCTCTATAAGTTTTGAGAATTCAATTTCTGCAACTAATGCAATTTTTAACTTTTTAGTGATTGATATTAAGATAAAAATTGAATTTTTATAATTTTTTAATTCTTTAAGAAATTATTATCATTTTATTTAATGTAGCGAATAAATTTCAATTTTATTCAAACAAACATTTTTTTATAAAAACAAGTTTTAAATTTATTCTATTATTTCTAAATTAGCTTTCGCTCATTTATTTTTAAATTATACATTTTTCGCATTTAAATGTCATTTTTAGATTAAAAAACAAATGAATTTAAAGGCATTGACATGAAGCAATTTAAAAAGATATTAATTTTTACTCTCTATCGGTTTAATTTTTGTACTAAATATAATATACTAATAAAGTAAAAAATATGTCAAATTTTTCAAATATTATTAATAGCGATAAAACTGTATTATTAGATTTTTCAGCTGAATGGTGTCAACCATGTAAAATATTAGCACCTATTTTAAAAGAAGTTAAAGGACAAATTGGCGAAAGAATAATAATTTTAAAAGTGGATATCGATAAAAATCCAAAGTTAGCAAATTCCTATCGTGTTCAATCAGTGCCTACACTTATACTTTTTAAGAACGGTGAAATAAAATGGAGAGATAGTGGAGTTAGGACTACTCAAGAAATTATAAACTTGATTAATCAATATTCTCAATAATTTCATGTATAAAATGATTTTCATAACCTTTTTGTTGAAGATAATTATATAATTTTTTCTTTTTTAAAAATATTTCAGATTCTCTAATTGTATTCCACTTTTTATTTGCTAATTCTTTAATTGTTGAAATATAATCATCTTCATTTATCTGTTCCAATCCAATGTTTATTAAATTGTTAGGAATTTTTTTTTGTTTTAATCCTTGTGTAATTTTAATTTTACCCCATTTTTTTTGATAAAATTTACCCCTTGTATAAGATAGCGCAAATCTTTCTTCATTTAAAAAATTATTATGAATTAACCATACAATTATTTCTCCTCTTTCATCCTGATCTAAAAAAGTATATTCTTTCAATTTTTGTTCTACTTCATAATGACTGCGTTCTTGATAAACGCAATAATCTGCTAATTTCTTTTTTATGTTAGACAAAGTAAACACATTTCTTATTTAGGATACTAAAATATAAAAAAGTTCTAAATTTATGTTACAAATAGCATTAAAAATTATTTTTTTAAGTAATTTTATCACATTAATTTATACCATATGCGATTTTCTAAAATTTTTTTACTAATATTTCTCCTACAAGCTACTTTTATAGTTACTTATGCTCAAGATAATACTATAAAACCTGAAGAAATTACTGAAAAACAGATTAATGATTTAGATAAAGATGTATATCTTGATGATTTCCAAAAATTGGAACTTCACGAATTTATATTAGAAAAAATTACAAAGGTTAAAAATGCAATAGATACAGGAATTAGCGATACTGAGTTAAGATTTTTAATGGAAAATAATAATAGAGAAATTGATTTTAAATTAAAGGAAATTTTATCTCCGGAACAATTTGAAAAATATTTAGAATTAAAAAGGGAACGGGCTATCAATAATGATCATAAAAAGAAAAAGAGAAAAAAAACAGTTAATTAAGTATATGTTTAAATTTAAAAAAGGCGAAATACGCCTTTTTATCTATACTTAATTAAATTTATATAGTACATAGGTAAATAAACATATTTATCCTATTTTCCACACATTTTCATAAGCTACATTACTTATGGAAAGTGTTTTCGCTACAATTAAAAGATTAATTTTCATAGGTTCGTTATTCACAGAGTCAAATTCTTCCGAAAATTCTATACAATATCCTTTCTCAAATTTAACTTCTTGTAATTTACTCATAGCGTCTCTACGATAAAATATTATCTTTGCATCTTTCGTTTTTTCCGTCGAAAGCATCCAATCTACAAAATAGGGAGCTCCTGTGCTTTCAATCGTCAAATGAATTTGCCCTCCACGAATGCTAGCCTGTGGTTTTCCTGTACTATCTACTCCTTGATTAAAACTGTATTTGCACTGTAGAACATTATGTGTTTTACCATCCATTTCTAATTTAGCTAAGAATGATGACATATCTTTATTTTTATTTTGATTATATTAATTTTTGCATAAATAAAAGGGAATTAAAAATTCCCTTTTATTTTAGAAAGTAATTAATTGATGGGGTTATACCCATTCGTTAATATGTTCTCCAGTTCCCATTTTAATTGATCTTGCAGAAATGGTAAATGTTTCAGTAAGTGGATTAGTACCGGAAGCATCAAAATTTTCTTTATACTTAACTACATATCCATCTGTAAAACTTAAATCTTTCAATGTGGCATTAGAATCTCTTTTTACAAAGATTACCTTACCATCTTTTCTTTCAAAACTGTTTGTCATCCATTCAAAGATGTCACTTTCTCCTGTAGATTCTACAGTAACTTCTATTCTTCCTCCTCTAGTTTGAGAAGATGGACGACCTGTTGGATCTGTTTCTTGAGCTAAAGAATAATTAACATTTAAAATGTTGTAGGTCTTACCTGCTACTTCAAGTCTTGCTTTAAATGACATAATAAAAAAAAAATTATTGATTATTAATTAATAAAATTATTTATACTTATAACACAAATATAAATATTTTAAAAAAATCTTATCCCATTAATCAATGTTAAATATTTGTTAATTTTTGGTTGTTACTATTTGGCTGCATATTTGTAATTCCCTTGTTACAATTTGTAATTGTTTTTTATAGGCATCCACTTTAGCTAGTAATGTATCAATTTCAGATTTACTTTTAGCATAAGTTTTCAAGGTTTTCTTAGCATCAATAAGAGAACGACTTGTTAACAAAAAATTCGTATATAATAATCTTCTTCGTATGCTATCTTTACCAGGCATATTTTGCTCCATTTTTATAATCATATCTATAGATTTTTGCTGATAATAATAAATATCATTATTAGGCATATCTATTGAGTCAATATATTTTTTTAATACCTCCATTTGATTTTCAAACTTTTCTTGATACTTAAATTCATATATCATTGCAGCATTCTCTTTTCTAAGCTCGTAATTTTCTTTCCAAGGTAATTGGTAATTAAAGAATATAGATATAACTATAACAACAATTGTTATTGTAAACAACGATATAAACAGAAGAAAAGCTATCCATCTATCTTTTTTATTCAATATTTCCATATAATAATTTTTTAGTCATCAAAAAATCTACTTTTTTTAGTTTTTTCAATTGGATTATTTTCAAAACTTTCTTTAATAAATATGCCTGTATCATTTCTTTTTCCAATGTAATCAAGTCTGTTTAGTGCTGCAAATAATTGTTCAATCATTTGCATAAATATATTTACCTTTTTAATTGTTTTATCAATTTGTGAGTGGTTATATCCTACATTCACTAAATCCGTAAAGAGAACTTCGAAATCTCCTTGAGAAAGCCCACACCATTCTGCCAAGTAATTCAATAACTCTTCCTTACCCGCTCCAGATTTGGCATCTACAAAATTTTTCATAATTCTTGCAAGTCTTACTATCTTATCCAACATATATGCTGGTGTGGTATATAATCCTAGCCAACGTAAAGAATTGATTTCATTCCCCAGATAATTTATAACCAAATCGGAAAGTTTCAATACCATTAATGCCAAATCATTAGTTTGATTTTTTCTATTTATTTTTTGGGCGATTTGAACGGCATATAATTCCAGTTGTCCCATGAACTTATCAATATTTGTATGTACATCTACTAAGTCTTTATGGCTATTGGTTGAGGTACATGGAGGTATATATCCTGGCTGTAAATATGTTTCTTCTCTACTCACGACAATTTTTCCAACCGTAAGCTGATAGCCTACATTTGAAGATTGATCTGATATTTGTCCTTCTTGAACCAAATGTAATTTATAGGTTGGGGTAAGAAAGGGATATCTAGGAGGATTTTCTTCTGGATTTAAAATCCCAAAAGGTAAATTTTGAAAGGGGTTAACGACTATATTGGCAAGTAAAATAATTTCTTGCTCTTCAGTCAAATCGTAAACCGCTTCAGGATAAGGCATTTGTATATCAATCGAATTAGTTAAGGGGGTAATTTCAATTCTTGCTCCATTAGGAGTTACAGCATGACATTCTTCAATTTTTACCCGTAGCAATTTATGATTATCGATAACAAGTGATATTTTTATTGATTCCATAGTATTGTATACTGGAAGGAGACCATAATTTATTGGAGTTACGTGACTACCAATGGCATCCCGCATCATATCAACAAAGTTATCTTGCATGGATATAAAATGTGACTTATTTATCTTCATCCCATCAACCCAATTAACAGGAAAATAATTTAACTTTTCTAACATAATAAAGGTTGTATTTTAAAAATTATCATTATTTCTTTCTTTAAGATTTTCTATTTTATCATTTTCTGATTTTTCTAAATTATATTTCAATTCTTCTTCAGAATTAATTAATGGTGGTGTACGCTGACATATAATTACACTGTTTTCCTCAATAGAATTTACATATAATGGATAATCCGGTTTTATAAATTTAGGTAAACCTAGATACTTACTTTTTAAGTAAAAGACCCAATGTTGCTTTTCTCCGTTATGATCAAGCAAGTTTATTGTTGAATCTGGATTTCTTAAATTATAATCATTTACAAAGTGGTAAAATAATCTTCCAAAATCCATACGTATTGGGGCCTTGGCTCTAAATTCGGTTCTTGTATCTGAATTAGGGTCTCTATGGAAAATAAAAGTAATTACTACCATATCTCTATACTCACTATCCGGTGGATCAGGATAAGCATGTTCTTCCGGAAATTCCCAGGTTTTATATATTTTGGGCGGAATGGATATAGAGGCATTAAATGTTAAATAGATTAAAGTAGGGATCGAAAAAACTAAAGAAGAATACATCATATTGTATACATAGGTATTTCCTTTTACTATTGTATAAATAAATAAAAAAGGGAAGAGAATGTAAATGATCATTATTAGACTGAAAAATATTTCAATCCAAGGAGATTTAGTATCGAATTCATCAAAGTAATTTCTATATACAATACAATGTATAATGCCTAAAATAAAGAATATAACCTGATAAAAAATAAATATTCCAAATATCTGATTATTAAAAACTTCTGATGACCCTATAAAAACTATTAATGCTGTTATCAATATCAATATAACAACATAGGATATAAATTTATTTTTATATTTTTGTTTAAAACCATTTATTTTAGCGCCAAAATAAACAAAAACTATTACAGATAATGCCAAAATAATTAACAAACCTGCAATTATTGAGGGATCTATTAAATCCTTAAAATACGTTTTGAAGTTCATATTCGTGTGGTTATTCCTAAAATTGTATTTTGAGTTAAATTAAATATCTCTGTTTCGGTTTCTAATAATATTGATGTTTTAACATCAACTTCCATGGGTAAAAAGTAATCATAAAATAATTCTATAAATTTTTTCAATTTACCTTGATGAATATAATCTAAAAACGAAGTCTTTTTCAATGGACCGATTTTAAATTCCAAGTATAATGAATAGTCCATATATGCACTTCCTGAAATCATATCCAACCCCAATCTACTCTCTCCCAGGTTTATTTCTTGTTCAGAGCTTGATTGTTCTTTATAACCTTGTTCTGCAATTTCAACTTTTTCATCCAATAAATAGCTTAAACAATTTACAGTCATTTGTAAATTACCAACAATTTTATGTAAGTAAGGTAATATTCTGATTAATTTGGAAACCAATATTGGGGGCAAATCTCGATCAATGTGCCAAAAATCATAAAAAAAATCTAATGGTTTGGAACCATTAAGCTCAAGTAAAATTTCTTTTTCTATATTTTCTCTTTCTAATGCTTTAATGAAAAATTCATTTTCAAAAGGGAAAAAAAATTTCCTAGCATATTCTTCTTCTTTTTTATGAGCTTTAAACTGCTCAGTCATATCTGAAACCGTTTTTTGGGGCTTTTCAGAACTTAATTCGTGAATCAGACTTTCCGGGAGTGTATCATAAATACCATCCCTAGATAAATTTATTTTTACATATTCCGTTAAATCATAATTATAGTTTATGAGTTCCGCACCCAAAACATCTTTTCTATAAGGTCTTTTAAATTGACCTTTGTAATCCACTAATATATTTTGCTCTTTTGAATCTATTTGTTCAAGTATTTCTGAAATAATTACTTCGGCTTTTAAATCATCTTTAATACTATTTATCGTATTCTTTATTTCTTCTAATAAAGTATCTTTTTCTATTGTATTCATTATTTATTATTTTCCTGATCAATATAATAAAGTCTTCCTGCGCTGACATAACTTAATTGAAAGTAATCAAAATTAAAGTTGCTTATTATCAATCCCTGGCTTATGGAACTAACCAATATCTTATTATTCCTCAGGTATATAGCAATATCACCAATAGCTGTATCCTTTTCATTTCTAAAAAAAAGTATATCTCCTTCTTTAAGAAATTCACGTCCTGTGAATAAATTTATTTCTGGGGATTTAAAAATTCCTAGAGGAGTGCTTGGTAAATTACGTTTGAATGCGTATTCATATAAAGCACTCGTAAATGGTCCGATATTTAGACTATCCATGGTAAATCCTTTAGATGAATATGGAGTTCCTATCCATCTATCTATGAAATCATAAAATTTATAATTATTTAATTCTTCGGGTTTAATGCCTAATATAATTGAATACTTTTCTTTAAGATAAATTTCTCTATCAGTTAAAGTTGTATCTTTAATGGGAAGAGTATTAGGAGTGTTAGGAGTATTAGGTAAAATACCTAATTTTGCCATTATTTCTTGTTGGTTATAAGTGATCTTAAAAGGAACTTCATTATAAAATTTTTTTTGGCACGAATACAACAAAAAAAACATTAAAACAGATAAGACAAATATATTTTTTCTCATTTTATTATTAGTCTATAAGGATAAATATTAGATGAGGATTTATCTAATTTATAAAGCATATTATCGCATAAATACTGCCATTCAAAATCTGAAATTTGGTATTCAGTTGCTAAATTTCTTTCTAAAATTATATCTATGGTTCTTACAAATCCTTTATTAGTAGAAGAATCTATTTTGGTACCTTTTTTTATTTCAATTCCTTTAATGGTAAATTTAAAATGGTTTTGGCAAAAGGTTTTTATATCTGCAAAAGTTACAATTTTACCTCTGGTTAATAAAGCTTCTCTATAAGAATCAATTTTACTTTTGGTATCCATCCTCGATTTTCCTCCAACTGTTGTGTTTATAAACATGATAGTATCTTGTTTAAAATCACTGGTACCTATACAGTCTAAATGGGTGCCAACCTTCAAATCATTGGCTTCATCTCCATTTGTTACCCAATAACTAACTGTAAAGAAATCATTATCATTTTTTACTGCTGTAGATTTAGGTCTGATAATCGCATAAGGAAAATTTGATTTAGTAAATTTCTTTTCCTTTATATGCTGTTCTAATGTAGCTATGGATTTATTAATTTCTTTAATTGTTCCATCAATAAAATCTCCTCCTATAACCGTAAAAGAAGCACTCTCATCTTTTAATAGTTCAATGAGATATTGTATTAATTCGGAAGCATTTCTTTCATCAAAACGGGTAACTCCTGTGTGTCTTAGAGTAGCATCTCCAATATCTAAATTTCCTTCTGAAAACTCTTTTATATGGTATTGATAACCTCTAGAATCATTAATGCTATCTAAATCTAAAAAAATGTCATCAGAAGATAAAGGAATATAATTTATAAAAGAGCCTATTGTTTGATTCTGAGTTAAAAGTCTTTTATTTATAACCGGAATTGCATTAATATAAAACATTACATTTTCAAAAGTTTCATTAATCACTACTTCCGGAAATTGAACTTGAAGCCAGATTATATTCCCTGCCTCGTTCATACTGGTTACCTTGTCTCCAAATATGTTAATTAGCTCATCAGGAACTTTAAATACTTCGTCTTTAATAATGATGTCTTTAGTAAAATGGAAAAACTTGTCTGAATAAAAATCATTAACTTCTGAGTATAATTGATTGATTTTATTATAGTTTTTGTTTACAACTGCATCAATATCTATTGTATAATTTTCAACATTAAACCCTTCTTTATAAGGAATTTCTTGATCATTTATATAAAATTTTGCTTGTTTAAGATAATTATAAAAAATTTCTCGTTGAGAGCTTCTAACATCTGTAAAAAACATAAGCTTTTCAATTTTATCAATTCCTTCGGGACAATTAATTCCTAACCATAATGAGCCATTTTTTAAAAATCGGTTTTCTTTTGTAATTGGGTCTTTATGTATAATTCTCTTTAAAGAGTATAATGAGTTTCCAAAAGCAATATATTCTAATTTTGCTTTTGATAAAATAAACGGTAAAGTAGTTCCAAAATAAATATCTTTAACTATAGGTTGTAAGGGATCATAAATGTTTTGAATTACTTTTTTAGATCTAAATTGATGTTCAACTGATACTGTATAATTATTCTCAATCGGTTCCAAATGAATAATTGACCTTGCAGGTACAATTCCCGTATTGATTTCCGGTGACATAATTTCTAATAATCTCTCAATAATACGAGAACGAGAATTGTTTAGTTCAGAGGATATTTTTTCCAATTCAGAAGCACATGCTTCGAGTAAAAGAGCTACTATAGGATCAAAGGATGTTTCTAACTCACTGTCAGTATATCCCCATGTTTGAGCTGCTCTTCGTAATATTCTATCTTTTATTTTTTCTTTAGTATCCATGTTAAAGTTGTGAAAGTGGTCCTATAAAAAAATGTCCGTAAAAATTGAATGGACGATTAGTTTTTTTTATCAATCCTTCGATTTTCATTGTTACTTTTTTCTTTAATCTTATCGAATTATTATAAGAAGGGTTCTGTCCTACCCCAATAATAACATCAACCTCCAACAGATTTAATCTACTCTCATTCACAATAATAGCTTCTTTAATATCATTTTTGAATTTATCCCTAAGACTATTGGTGTCAGATAACAAATCAAAATCCATTTCCCAAATCTTACATCCAAGCATTTCATTGAATTTACATTCACCAAAAGAAGAGGTTACTATTAAATTAATATATTTTGCTATAGATTTATCTAAATTAGTTTTTTCAACATCTCTTTTTTCAATTAGTTGTTTAAAGTTTATAGGAGTGTTATAATAAATTCCATACATATCAAGCTATAATTTTTATTATAAATATATTATCTTACTAACTTTTCCACTTTTGTCTAATTCATACTCCTTTATATTCCTTTCACGTTTGATAAGATGTATTTCGACTTTTGGAATTGTTTTTATAAATTTTTCTCTATATGAAATATCGCCAATAAATTTTTGGCCTTGATTATGATCTTCTATATAAAAGAAATGTTCATAATTTGTTGGTTTTATAAAAGTTTCAGGCATAATTCCTGCTACTAAAAGTGCTTTTTCAGAATTTCTATTAAGTGTATACGATAAATAATTATCTTTTTTTGTACGAAATTTGCTTACTTCAAATATTTCTTTAACTGAATTTAATGGCTCAAAAGCGATTAATGGCAATTTATATACTGTTTTCTTAAAAATAGGAATACCTAAAAAGGAAAAACCTCCTGTTTTATTGATCTTTAATTCATCAAATAATATTGAATCTCGGGTTACTTCATAATAGCTTCTTTCCTCTGTTTTATCATCTGTTACTATCATTTTATAAGCAGGCAACCTAATTTTATTAATATCCTTATTTGATGTATTAAACTCAATTTCATTTACTTTTTCATCGGAAATTATTATTGTAATTGTATGTTGATGCATAGCGGAATCAAAATCCGACATTTTTTCTCTTTCTCCATTTCCTGCATATAATGGAGATCCGGGATTATCTGTTATAGATAATGATAAACCTAATTGAGGTATTGGCATTTATTTGAATTTAAAATGATTATTTTTTAAGCATTGTAATTCGTCTTTTAACCGTTCTGCTTCAATAAATTGTAAATTAAATTCATAGTCATTATGAAAAGTTAGTAACTTTATGCTGCTAATTTCACCTTGTGTAAGGTTTTTAATGTCCTTCCTTCTAATTTTACTTATTAAATAGCCGTCGCAGTTTGGTTTATAATAATTATTCATTCTATATCGATATCCTTTATCTGTGATAAATTCCAAAACCTCACCCTTTTTTAAACAAGTATTAGGTTTAAACATCTTGATATAAAGTATTGGTCTGTTGCCTTTTCTCTTTATTATTTGAAATACTGCAAAATCATTTTTAATATTATATATTCTTTCAAAATATGGTTCTGCATAGATATAAGGCTTATTTTTTAAATAATCTATTTTTCTGTTATTAAGTGTAAATAAAGCATTACAATCAACTATTCGGGTTAGCAAAGTATCTTCAGTTATTTTTTTCATCGGTACACTTGATTGCCCGTATAATTCATAATTACCGAATATCGCGCATACGCTTACAAAAATTAATTTGAAAATTTTGCTTATAATATTCATATTGATTTTTTTTATAAAAGAGAGGAGTAAAATTTTCCTCTCTTGCTATATTCAACTATTATTTTTGTTCGTATTCTGTATCCCATTCATTTCCATCATCTCCTTTATGTCCATCCATTTTTATAAGGAAATTCTTAGCTGGGAAATAGGGTTTTAAATGTATATCTAGATAAATTCTATCTTTTTGGACTGCATCTTGCTCGAATCTTCTCACTTCAAAATTTTCAATCAATTTATCAGGTCCAGTAATACCATCTAAAAACCGTACAATTTGATTCATAATTTCTTTTCTCGTTTTTGCTGTAAAATTTTCGAATGCTCTTCGATTCAAAAAATCCATTAATACTTTGGTCACATAATCGAAAACTCTTACAACTGAATAGGTTTGTAAGCCTAAATTATCTCCATTGAATAAGGTTTTGCCTGAAAAGGCCATAACTTTACCATATTCATTAACCATGGGTATTAATCCCATACTTTCGAGATTGGCTATTTCGCTTTTTTTAAGGTCAAATTTTACCCCGTCAATTTCATTAATACCTCCAAATTTTTTACCTGCTGTAACTTGTGACATTAATGTCCCATATATCTTACCAGCCAAAGCTGCAGAAGGAGGAATGTATAAATCATTTTCCTCTTGTATTTCATTAAATTTACCTCTTCCTACTAACCAGTTACAAGTCATTAGCACGTTTGAGCGATAAATTTCACCGCCTGTAAGATAGGCTTCGTCAAACATTTCCATCACATCATCCGGTTCATCTAAATGTGCAAAATCTGTTACCAACATTACTTTATTTTCATGAGCTATTTTTGCCCATTTCTCAACAACTTTATTGCTTCCTAAATATCCCGGAATAACTAATAAGCCATAATTATTTTTTAAATCCAATCTATCATAATTATCTACTAATTCTGAATGAATGGCATCTATAAAACGTGTATTATCTAAATCGGTTAATTGCTCTAATTCTGCATTAACTATGGATACATTTTTAACTTTATCTTGATCGGTGTTTTTATAAAATAAAGCGATAGTTCGGTAAGCTTTTTCTAATTCTTCAGTTTCTCTTATCGTGGAAGCTAAATTTTTTTGTAAAGTCTTATCCGCAAGCTTACTTTTATCTTCACTTTGTGCTACCATATCTGTTAAGCTCGCATTATTTTTTAATACGTTAAGCCAAAGTTCCAAAGTTTTCTTTAGAGCATTTCGTTCATTTTTTTTATTAGTATCACCCAGAAAAATTTGACGTCTAGCTTTTCGTTCAGGATTCATATTTTGAACGTTTTCAATAGTAGATTCCAATAAATCAAACCCACCGAATTTTGCTAATTTTTCCAATCCGCTTTGGACATCATATTTTTTATTAACCTGTTCTGATATTGGAACATCCATTGACTGGACTTGTGCTTTTAGATTTTCTTTAGCCATAATTATTTTTGATTTAATTCATTAATAAGTCCTTCTATACTTTCCATTAAAGCGTTTTTAGCTTCAGGATCTTCTAGTGCGGCTTTTAAAATTTTGTTGGTTTTAAGCTGTTTTATTATTTTTTGATATTGTTCTTTTTCAACCTGTAAATCTGTCAAAAATTTACTTTGAGCAGTTATACCTTTTATTCCAAAATCTCCTAAATTTTTAAATTTTAGCTCTTCGAATTTTGTATTTCCATCTGCATCTTCAAAATTCACTTTCACTTCCGGTTTAAAATGTTCGAATACTTGTTCAACGGTTGATAATCCTTCTACAATTTCAGGTCTTATAGGGGTTTGACCAGTTAATTTTTGAGCTATAAGAGTACGATTCTGTGCAATTTCTAATATTGCTTCGCTTGCATCCAAAGGAACTTCATTTCCTCCAATACCATAATTTTTTAACATATCTAAGTTTTTTAATTATTGTTTTTAATTTATAATCCACCGTAAATTATCATCCTGGATATCTATTTCGACATTGTTTCCCTCTTTTATTTCTCCCGAAATTATTTTCTTTGCCATAGGCCTTCTTAATGAGGAACGAATAATTCCCTTTAATGGTCTTGCTCCATAAGTTGCGTTAAATCCATTATCTACTAAAAAAGATTTGGCGCTTTGTGATAAGCTCAGACTTATGTTTAAATCTTTAACTAAGTCTAATAATTCTTTTTTCAAATGAATTTCAAATATGCCCATAGCATTCTCTTTACTTATCGGACTGAAAGGAATAATTTCTGTAAGACGTCCCAAAAACTCCGGTCTAAAATTTCTTGTCATTATTTCCATCAATTGGTTGGACGAGGGTAATCCTTTTCCGTTGTTAACTGATTCTACTATAAATTGAGAACCTATATTAGAAGTAAATAATATTAGAGCATTAGAGAAATCACCTTCTTTACCTAGTCTATCATGAAGCTTTCCTTCATCCATAATTTGTAAAAAAACATCAAATACAGATGTATGTGCTTTTTCTATTTCATCAAAAAGCACGATAGAGTATGGTTTTTGTCTAATCTTATTAACTAATAAACCTCCTTCTTCATAACCTACGTAGCCCGGAGGAGCACCATACAATAAGGCAGCTGAATGTTCTTCTTTAAATTCAGACATGTCAAATCGAATTATTGCTTGTTCATCTTGAAATAAAAAATCGGCTAAAGATTTAGCTAATTCTGTTTTCCCTGTTCCTGTAGGCCCTAGAAAAAAGAATGAACCTATAGGTTGACCAGCCTTACTTAACCCAGAACGAGATTCCAATACAGCTTCAGTGATTACCTTAATAGCATAATCTTGTCCCACCACCCTTTTTTTTAGTATGTCTTCCATGTTTTGAAGCCTATCCTTTTCATCGGAATGTAACTTTCCTAAGGGAATACCGGTTTTTTGTGCTACAACTGCTGCTAAATCTATAGGATCTATATGCTCTTTCTTTGATTGAGCCACTTGAGTTATTTGATGAAGTAAAGATTTTAAATATTCGTATAAAGATTCTTCTGATAATAATTCAATATCATCTTGTAAAGTTTCTTTCTGACTTATCAAATACAATGCTTTCTTTTTTAAATCTTCATAGAACCATTTTAATTCAAGTTTCTTTTTACCATTGCTTTCTCCTATTTCATTCAACTTTTTCTCAAGGGCATCTTTTTCTTTTAGAAAGGATACACCTGCAGTTTTAATGACAGACATAGTTCTATCCAATAGATTTAATGCTGATTCCGGTAAACTCTTTTCCTTTAAATATCTTTGTGATAGCCTTATAGATTCTGTTATCGATTCATCAGTTACTTTTATAGAATGATGAACTAAGTAAGAAGGCAAGGCCGATTTTATTATTCTAAAGGTCTGCTCTTCATTAGGCTCTTCAACCTTAATAACCTCAAACATTCCTGATAGTCCTTCATCTTTTTCAATTTTTTTTGTATATTCATCAACAGTAGTAGTAACAATAAGAGTAAGACCATTATTGCTTGATATTTCACTTTTTAAAATACTGGAAACACCTGAATTATCACTATTTTTATCTAATAGAACATGTATTCCGTCTATGACGAGTATAGATTGTGGATAAGTTTTAAGTTCTTGTAATATCTTTTTTAAACGATCTTCTATTTCTCCTTTATACGAAGCACCTGCTATTAAGGAGCCTAAGTCCAATTCGTAAATTTTTGTTTTTAATAATTCATCCGGAACCTGTTTTTGCACTATTAAATTTACAAATCCTTCAATTAAAACAGATTTCCCAACTCCCGGATAACCTTGTAGAAGGACATTCGGTTTAGAAAAACGACATATAATTTCTACAATTTCTTTAATCTCTTTTTCTCTAGCTACAATATGCTTAGGTTGTTTTTGGGCTTTTATTAAGAGATCTTTACAGTATTTGTATAAATATTTTATGTTGGTATGAACATGATCATCTTTTATATTTCCAGAATTTATCTCTTTATTAACATCAATTAATAATTCATCTCTGATAATGGGAAAACTTTTCATTTGATCAAAGCTAAAACCTACTCCTGGAGTTGCTATTGCAACCATTATGCAATAAAGATCGATTTCTTCTCTCCCTAAAATATTTCGTATTTCATCCGCTTCTTTTATTATTCTATCAATACTTTCATCTGCTTCAGGACGTACGTTTTTACTTGCTTTTGGAAAATCATCAATTCGTACTTCAGCCCATTCTTCTATAAAAAATACATCTTTTTTCATAGCTTCCAATTCCTTTAGTAGAGATAAATCTCTATGAAGTATTGCCTTTAGAAGATGGGGAGCACCAAATTGTGCATTCTTTTTTTCTATTGAATATTTTTTAGCTATATCTAAAGCCGTATATATTTCTTCAGCAAAAATTTCTTCCATATATAAATAATTATATAATGTGTTTTTTATTAAAAGGTTTTTATCAATATTTAGTCATAAATCCAAAAAGGCCCTTTTTTTATTTTATATTTAATATTAATATTTGTTATGTAATTATTATTGTTTCTATCAATACGTAATGATTTTATCTTTATTTTTTTATTTTCAATTTTTTCACATAATTCAGAAAAGGTTATGATGGTCTTATCATTTTTTATTACAGAAAAATCATAGTTATTGATATATTTACTAAAATCTTCCTTTGTCTTACCCTGCTTCGCAACTTCTAATAATAATTCTTTAAATTGATTTTCAGATATTGAAGGTGCTTGATCCTCAATGATTTTATTTTTTTCTTTTTCTAAAGGAGTTTCTTCAGGAACTCCCGAGATATTCTTTAAAACAGGTACCCATGGATTTTCCGGTAAAATATTATGTTTAGGTTCAAAATCTTCATCATTTTTATCAGGTATAAAACCTAGTATTGGTGTTTCCTTTACTTCATTTAATACTCTAGGTTTTACGTAAATATCTTTGCTGGCAATATGAGCTATATCTCCATTTATTACTAGAGTCAATCTTTTTTTTCCAGGTTCACTATAATTATATATAGGGTATTCTGAAGTATCATCCATTTGACCAGATTCTCCAAAACTCCATTCCCAAGAAAAGGCTTCTCCGCTATATTTACAATAGACATTAAATGGTTGACCTACAGTTACTACAGTAGGAGAAATTATTTGAGGAACTTTCCTGGAATCTATGATTTTGCCCATATTTTTTATTTCTATTGTTTTTTGCAAAATACAAGATCCATTTACTTTTAATGTCACTATATACATTCCTGATTTTGAATATCTATGCAAAGGATGCTGTTCATATTTTTTAGGGGAATTGTCCCCAAAATCCCATAACCAACTTTTAGCTCCAGGAGTTAAATCTTTAAAACCGATTATTTCTCCTACTTGCTTCCTTTCAGCTTCAATAGCAAAATCTATTTGCTCACAACTAACAAACCGAGAATATTTATAGAATAAGATAAATAAGCCAATCAAAATAAATATAATGAATATATATAGTATTCTAAAATCTATTTTCTTATAAAACTTATTGATCGAATTCTTTAACCTACGATTCATTTTAGAATGTATTTAAAATATTTTTACCTGCTAACTTAGGTATTTTTTTTTATACAAGAAATACATTATATATATTTTTATAATATATAAATATATATTTTTATTATCTTTATTTTAAAAATTAACAAATAAAGATAATTAAATCCAATAAAAATTATTTTAGTTATTTTATCCTATAAATTAGGTGATATATTTATCTTTTCTTCTCAATTCGACTAAAGAAAATGCAAACTGTTATGCACCAAAAATTTACACATGGTAAATGAATTACATGACTAATATAAAATTTTATTTAAAGGATTGCTTTTGAGATTATTTTTTAGCAATACATACAGCATATATTATAATGTCAAATACTTGAAAAAAGAGAGATTATTTCTATTTTAAGAGAAGCATTATATGGTTTTAATCATTTTATATGATTTCTAATTCATATATCATATAATTAAAAGAAATAATAGTTAAACTATAGTCATCATCTGCTCCATTCTTTTTTTCATTCACCCATTCTAAGCATTATTATTTCCAGTAGCCTTCGGATCTTGGGTATCTTCCTTACATCTTTATGTATTACCCCTTATAATATTTTAAATCACTACTCATTAAGTTATCATAACTGCAATTTAAGCTTTCTGTAAAAGAGCTAAAACCTATTTCTAATTTTATTTGAGCGAAAAAATGAGCTTTTCTCCTGCAAGTATTTATTTCTATACTCATTTACAAAGGATCTACTTTACTACATTAATTGCTTATTTACATTCAGGGATAAGTCAGTAAGCTCTTTAATTGTTACATTTGTTACATCTTGGATATTTCCATGTCTTCTTACTATTACCTCTTTCCACTATAATGATAGAAATGATATTTTTATTCTATCAATTTATTATTTCTTTTACTAACCTTTTTAAATGAGGTAAATTATAATAATTATTTTGCTCAAATTGTTTTAACATAACTTCCCCTTCTTCATTAGATAATAAAGAATCATAAGCTCCTAATATATTGCCATTCCTCCATTCTACTGTTTCTAAGTTATGATACTTCCAATATAACGGGTCTATATAATTCACTGTATAAGCTACCATTTTATACAATTCTTCATTCGTCCAGCCTATATCTTCTCCTTCTCGCTTTCTATCTATTAAATCTATTAATGCATTACTTAACTCTATAGCATATTTACAATTATTTTCATTAGTTATTTTTTCAATAGTTTTTAATATTCCTTCTCTTATATATAACCTGTCTTGATCGGTTAGAATTTTCTTTACAAAAATCAATTCTCTCAATATACCTTTTCTTCTATATAACCAGCTTTGGTCGATTTGAATTTTCTTTACAAAAATCAATTCTCTCAATTTTGATTCTCTTATAGGTTGATCATCTGCATAAGTAGTGTATAAATCATCCATTACACTTTCATTAATTTTATCTTCTTTATCATAATTAAAGTTTGATACTAATGACCTTACTAAAACTGCTTGTTTAGATAATAAATAATCTAAACTAGCTTTATCATTATACATTATATATTTATTTAAGTGTAGTAAGAATAAGTCCTTTTTTATTTTATATTTCTTATTTTTTATATTATAAATTTTAATTAGACTTCCTATACTCTCACTGAATAAATAATTATTTAATATTTTTTTTTCTTTATTTATAAACATATTCCATTTAAACGGATGTTCTTCCCACAAGGTATATTTATATACATTAAGTGTTGTGAAATCATTAATCTTTGGAAGTATATTATACTTTATTTCATCATCATCATATGCTTTTTCTCTATCATAAACAGGGATTTCTCCATACAAGGTAACTACTTTTCCTTTGCTTTTATCCAAATCAATTCCAAAAACATCTTTTATCCTTTCTCTAAATATAGAATATTCTGGTATTTTATACCCACTATTCTCTAATGATTTTTCTATTAAAGATTGTTGCAGAAGCATATCTTCTTCTGTAGGTTGAACTATTATTCCTCCTTCTGAAATTCTTTTTAGTTTTTCTATATTTTGGTCTATATTAACATCTTTTCTACTTTGTGCATGAAACATAAGAAAATAAGTAAAGATAAATAGTATAGATAGTTTTAATTTCATAATAATTAGTACTTTTTAGTAATTTTTATAGCTTCTTTTAAATAAGGTAAATTATAATAATTATTTTGCTCAAATTGTTTTAACATAGCTTCCCCTTCTTCTTTAGATAATAAAGAATCATAAGCTCCTAATATATTACCATCCCCCCATTCTACTGTTTCTAAATTATGATACTTCCAATACAATGGATCTATATAATTAGCAGAATAAGCTACCATTTTATACAATTCTTCATTCGTCCAACCTATATCTTCTCCTTCTCGCTTTCTATCTAATAAATCTACTAATGCATTACTTAAATCTATAGCATACTTACAATTATTTTCATTAGTTATATTTTCAATAGTTTTTAATATCCCCTCTCTTATATATAGCCGGTCTGGATCGGTTTGAATTTTCTTTACAAAAATCAATTCCCTCAATTCTGACTCTCTCATAGGTTGATCATCTGCATTAGTAGTGTATAAATCATCCATTACACTTTCATTAATTTTATCTTCTTTATCATAATTAAAATTTGATACTAATGATCTTGTTAAAGCTGGCACTTCAGATAATAAATAATCTAAGCTAGCTTTATCATTATACACTATATATTTATTTAAGTGTAGTAATAATAAGTCTTTTTTAATTTTATATTTCTTATTTTTTTTATTATAAATTTTAATTAGACTTCCTAAATTTTTTATATAATAATTTAATATTTTTTTTTCTTTATTTATAAACATATTCCATATGTATGGATAACCAAAATACTCATATTTATATTGATTGAATCCCAATTTGGCAAATGGAAGCAGATTTTTTATTTCATCATCATCATATGCTTTTTCTCTACCATTAACGGGGGCATCTCCATACAAGGTAACTACTTTTTCTTTACTTTTATCCAAATCAATTCCAAAAACATGTTTTATCCTTTCTCTAAATATAGAATATTCTGGTACTTTATACCCACTTTTCTCTAATGATTTTTCTATTAGAGATTGCTGCAGAAGCATATATTCTTCTGTAGGTATAAATTCCTCTTCAGGTATTATTATTATTTCTTCTGAATTTCTTTCTTGTAGTTTTATATATTGAGTAATTTTCTCTAAATCTATATTAACATCTTTTCTACTTTGCGCATGAAGCATGAGAAAATAAGTAAAGATAAATAGTACTGATAGTTTTAATTTCATAATAATTAATATTCTTTAGCAATTTTTATAGTTTCTTATAAACGAGATAGATTATAATAATTATCTTTCTTAAATTCTTTAATTTAATTATCCCATTCTTCTTCAGATAGAGAGTAGTGCAGACCTCTTACAATACTCTATTTTGCAGAACTTTGAAATTCTACTTGTTCATATTTTTCTGTCAAAGGATCAAAGGTATTCGCCATATAGGCTAATATTTTGGTATATTCTGAGTCACTAAAATCTTTCCAATTATCTCTATCATTTAAATATAACAACTGCATAGCGTACTTTCTTTTTTTATTATTGGTGTTTTCTCATATATAGCTCAGAATGCCTTCACTCCTGTTGTAATTTTTTACAAAAATATTATTTTTGAACAAACAAACTCCCAAGCTCTCTCATAGTTTTTTCCATTACCCAATTCAATAATTTTTTATCTTCTGTATAACCAAAGATTATTATCAAAGATTCCATAAATTCAGCACTATTAATTAACCAAACTGACTTTTATCATCATTAAATAAATATTTTTTCCTTGATATAAGCAATTGTTGGTTGAAACGTCTTTGTTGGGATAAATTTTTCAAATATCTCCAGCGTTCTATAGAAACTTTTTCATCATCTAATTCCTTTGATAATGATATTGCGTTTTCTATTTATGCTATCTTTGAATATTCTTTCTGATAATTTACTATTTCAGAAATAAAATAAAACTGCGATATGAAATTACTCTGCTTAATAATATAAAAAACACTATTTTCTCAATTTGGATATTTGATGAAATTTTTATTACAAATGTTATTAAGGTTTACATAAACATATCTATTATGAGAAGTACTACTCTATCTAATTTTCTTTTAAATATAGTTACTACTTTATTGTAAAAATCTTTATTTGAAATACTTTTATATCCATTGAAATCTAATATTCTTTTTCCAAATTAGCCCCGCCCTCTAAAGTTCCAACCATCATTCGTTCCACGATTTTTAAAATTCTTTCCTGTTGTATAATGGTATCCATATGCCCAATTGGCTAAGACTAATTTGATTTATTGTATAAACAATAATTAAAATTCTGAAAATTCCTAAATTTTGTATAGTTGACATTTTTTTGGTTTTGCGTTGTATAAACAAGATCCACTTTGTAATTTGCGTCTTTTACGATACTAAAAAGAGAGGCTAAACAGCAGGATAAAGTAAAAGACTATAATTTGCAGACTAACAATAATTTAACCTACATACCATTTTCCTCTGTCATAAGTCGATTTTCATAAATAAAGCAAGGTTACGCAAAAATTCAGTTATCAAAACATTACTTGCTTAGAAAGTGTAATCAGATGCTAATGTTTTAATCGTCAGCCTTTGGCATATATCTTCATAATCTCTTATAACTCGAAGTAAATAAATTTTGTATTATTAAAAACTTTGAAAAATGAAAAGTACTTTTTTTAAAATTTTATTTTACTTAAAAAAGAATACTCCCAAACCAGATGGAAGCATTCCTGTAATGTGTCGCATATCAATTGATGAGGGATTGCACAATTCAGTTGTAAAATAAGTGTTCTGTTGGATTTAGGGGACATGAAATCAAACAAAGATAAAGGAAAGCGCAATCCGTTAATGCTAAATTGGATAAAATAAGAACGGGTATTAATAACTGCTATCAGAAAGCAATGCAGAAAGATGGCTACGCTACTGCCGATAAAATAAAAAATACTTATTGAGGATTAAATGTAAAAAAGCATACATTAATGCCTCTGTTTGAATCTCATAATAAGGAGCTTGACAAAAACTTGGAGTAATATGTTCGAAGAAAACTTATAAGCCCTATGTTTCCTTATATAATATTTAGTCCGATTCTTAACTAAATGTCATAAACGCAATTATGTATTTCTTAAAGAATTAGAATGCACATTTATAAAAGATTTCGAACAATATTTAAGGACGGAACGCAAATGTAGCACCAACGGTATTAATTGTTACATGACAGCACTTAAACATGTTGCGTCCAAAGCTTGCATATCAGGAGTACTACATACTAATCCTATTTCTTTTTATAAAGCAAAGCATATTCCAAAAGGCAAAAGTTTTTTGAACAACGAAGAATTGCAGCAAGTAATGGATTTAAAGTTCAAGAAAGCAAGCCATGAAATAATTCGCGATCAATTTATTTTTTCGGTCTTTGCTGATTTGTCCTATATAGATGGTAATAACCTTACGCCGGATAAAATAAGAAAATCATTTGACGGACAGTAAACGACAGAAGATGAACACACCATCTAATGTTCGTTTGCTTGAAGTCCAAAAGTGTATATTGGAAAAGTACAAAGGGTTATCAAGAAATGGCAAAGTCTTTCCTATTTCAAGCAAGAGACAATGCAATAATATTTTAAGAAAAATAGGATTGAACTGCGGAATTACGATAAAGCCCACATACCACGTAGCCCATCATACCATGACGACGACAATCTGCTTATCGAAAGAAGTTCCCATCGAGACAGTCAGTCGCATATAAGGACATACGAACATAAAAACGACATAGATATATGCTAAGAAAACCAATCAGAAAACCAGTCAGGATATGGAAGCACTTTCTCAAAAATTGGAATCGTTTGTAATGCAAATTACAGAGAAGATATGAGTATTATAATAAGAGACAAAAATGGTTGTTAATTTTTCGGTTGTATGCAAAAATATAAAAGAATAGCTTTGCTCCATACTTAACATGAAATAGATATTAAGATGGATTTTTTTGATTTACATAAAAGAGAAGAATGTATTTTCCTAGGAAATGTATGGGATACATTGTCTGCAATAATAATGCAAAATTCAAATTTTAAAGCATTAGGGACTACGAATTGGGGTGTTGCAAATACGTTGAGTTATAATGATGGAGAAAGGATATTTTTTTCTGATTATTAGTATAGTAAAGAATACAAAATAGGCAACAAATATGCCATTATCTGTAGATATAGAATCTGGATTTGCTAAAAAAGATAAAAATATTATTACTAATATCTTATCATTGGCAGAAATAGGGTGCTTAAGCATAAATATTTAAGATGTAATTGACGGGAGATTAAAAAGACAGAACAAGGGAAATTACTAAAAAATATACGACAAAGTTTAGATAAAAAAGGTTTTTCTAATTTCTTTATTAATGTAAGAACTGATACTTATCTTAAACTATTCAATCCGTTAGAAGAAACCAGAAAGAGAGTTAATTATTATGAACAAGCAGGAACTGATAGAATTTTCATCCCGGGATTAAATAATATTTTAGAAATTCGGCTAATTATAGAATCTTTGAATATACCTCTAAATAAAAAGTCTACTAAGGTTTTATATAGTCATCCATTAATTCATAATAATACATTCAAAAACTAAGGCTATGAAAAAAGAAGACATATTTTATAAGGCTCTACTTGAAAGAGATAGTTCTTTTGAAGGAACTTTCATTGTAGGAGTAAAAACAACAGGAGTATTTTGTCGTCCTACTTGTCCTGCTCGCAAACCTAAAAGAGAGAATGTTGAATTCTTTTCATCTACAAAAGATGCAATAACAAAAGGATATAGAGCATGTAAAGTTTGTCGCCCAATGGAAAAACAAGGTAAAGCTCCTGAATTTATAGTTCACTTGTTCGATTTATTAGAGAAAAACCCATCAATAAAAATTAAGGACTTTAATTTAAGAGAAATGGGGTTAGAGCCAAGTCAAATTCGCAGATGGTTTTTGAAAAATCACGGAATAACCTTTCACGCTTATCAAAGAATGTATAGAATAAATAGTGCTTTCCAAAAACTGAAAAATGGTTCTGGAGTTACTGATATTGCATTTGAATCTGGATATGAATCATTAAGTGGTTTTAACAATATGTATAAGAACATAGTAGGCACATCACCGTTAAAGAGCAAAAATAAACAAATAATTAATCTAACTCGTATTGAGACAACTTTAGGAACAATGATCGCTTGTGCAACTGATGAAGGAATCTGTTTATTAGAATTCTCTGATAGGAAGATGCTTGAAACAGAATTAAAACATCTTACAACATCCTTACAGGCTCCTATAATTCAAGGTGACAATATATTTTTCGCCCCCTTAGAGAAACAATTAAATCTGTATTTTCAAGGTAAACTTAAGCATTTCGATCTACCCTTACATATGGTTGGGACAACTTTTCAAAAACAAGTGTGGAAAATATTATTACAGATACCTTACGGGACAACTTCATCCTATGCCAAACAAGCAGAGTTGTTGGATAGGCCTACTGCAACTCGTGCAGTTGCTAATGCTAATGGAATGAACAAGATATCTATAATTATTCCTTGCCACAGAGTGATAGGTTCGGATGGATCATTGACTGGATATGGAGGCGGATTGTGGAGAAAACAGAAGTTATTAGAATTAGAAATTTCACATAAAGGATGAACTTAATTATTCAGCATATAAGGATTCTTAATATATAATCCGATTTATTCACCCTTAATAATTATGCATATGAATGATTTGTCAGAAACAAGATTTTTCAGCCTATTATCTGAGAACTCACAAGAACCAACCAATAAAATGCAACAAGCGCCTATGAGAACTTTGTAAGAAATGTAGAAACATTAAATCGATCCGGTAGAGATTATACAAGAATCTATCGGTTATTGAATCTAACTCGTATCGAGTTGGCATGCCTATCTAAACAAATCAGATACAAGCAGGGAGAAAAATGCATTTAAATTTTTATATTGTCAAAAAGCGATAGTTATCATTGATTTCGGATTATCCCTCTTAGAAAGACGCTTTTGCCATCCTGAGCAATTTATCCGAAAACAACCTTTTAAGTCCAATCTATATGTAATCCCTAAATTTAAAGATTTGGGGATTATTGCTTTGGTAGAGATCGCAGAAAGTCTTTTCCTTAGTAAAGAAATTCTAAGTTCTAATGGAAAGCCAACATCAAGAAAACAGATTGCCTGCATTTTTGAGTTGATGTTTAATGCTTCCTTTAGAGATATCTACAAGAGAACAGATGATATCTATAAGCGAAAACCTTTCAATCTGACCAAAGCCTTGAATGCTCTAAGGTTCCTACCTTCTAAAGAAAGTAGAAAGCTAGATGAGTTCTGATGAGAGTTAAAACTTCAATTTATCCTATTCTTTGATTTCGGGCTAAATTGAGCAAGAGGGAACAGGACGATAGTCCTGTTCTCCTCTTGCCCTTCAGGGCAAAGCCTTAGTCTTTAATACTTTAGATGAAAGCTTAGTTATAACTGTAGTAATTACTAAAATTTATTTATTGCTTATTATCAGTCTATTAATACTGTAAATAGTTGTAAAATAGTAATTACCTTATAAGATATGGGGCGTAAATATTAATAGAAGTGAAAATAAAAATAGCATTAATTATATACACATATGCTTATCTCTATATACGATACAGATAGTCCAAAAATTCTTTTTTCATCTGAATAAATGTATACTGTGTATCATTAAAATCTTCCTTGCATTTATATTCTAA
>NZ_CAMLFD010000013.1:0-67207 GCF_946479295.1 uncultured Apibacter sp. | reverse complement strand
AATAAAAAGTTAAAAAAATCATAAAAAACCTGCATATTATTAATGCAGGTTTTTTGTATAAAAAAATTCTTTAAACATATTTCAATGAATAAAGTATATGATTCTATAGAACTTTTTTGGACTTAATATTTTCCGATGAAAATGTTCATAGGAAATAGATAAAAATTATTAAATAAGTAAGAAGTTTATTGATTATAGATTTATGTTTTTTTTATCTATTTTTATTGTGAAAGAAAATCTGACAAAGGGAGTTAATAAAGTGTAATTTTTTTAACAAAAATTCACCAAATATTGTTAATGTTGAATAAATAAATTATCGATTAAATCAATTGTTCAATAACGTCTTTTTTATTTTGATGCTCTAAGCTTGAATCAATAGATTTATATAATTGATAATTTTAGATGGTTCACCTTTATAATTTTACTTGTGTGTAGGTATAATCGTAATATCCACTTATTTGATAAACTTCACTTCAAAGACGATATCTTCATTTACATTTTTATCATTTTCTTTCTTTATATCTCGCAACTCATGATAAAAAAATATTTCTTTTAATAATTTTTTAAATTTCGTTCTTTTAGTTTTTCATTACCTTTAAATTGATCAAAAATTGTCAAGATATTTCTTATTAATAAAAATGCTCCAAATAATTTTATAAAGATTATATTAGCTTATTCATCTGTTATATTTTTTTTATAAGAGGCTTTTTCAGCAATTTAATCATGCAATTGGGATTATTTTAATAATTTTTTAGAAGAATAATATTTTTAGCCTCTTTTAATTGCTGAATATAGCAATGATTTCACTGATGTTTTTTTCAGATTTCTAAAACAAGCTGTATTTCCGAAGGTTTTACAGGATTGAAAGTGCAATTGGATCGAAAGAGTATCTGCATTAGTTTATGTATAAGCATATTTTATCCATCTAAATAGTACTTAAGTTAGTAGCGTCAAAATTTTTTAAAAGCATACTTACAACAATAAGTATGTCAATTTCACGATTTTTTTATCCGTTGAGATAACATATTCATAATAATTTTGAAACTTTTCGTCTAAAAGGAAGCAATTTAGTATTAAAACTCAATTAAGCTTTTTGTGGGAGTGTATAAAAATATCTTATACTTTGATTTAAGTTTTTAGTATTTTTTCCCTATTATCTCATTAAAGAGTGCTATTCTTAAAATTACTGATTCCTAAACTATAAATAATAGCTGTCTTCAGCTTTTTATCTTCGGGAATATATTTTCCTTGTTTTATTAATTCAATATAATATATATAGTTTATAGATAAAACAGGAAAAATCCTTTAATTTTTTAGAAAGCTTATAGGTAACAAATTATATTATTTTGTTTGCATAAAAAGTATAATAAATGTTTTTCGTTATATTAATAATGTTTTTATATTAAAAAAAATTATTCTAAATTAGCATTAATAATTTTAATAAATATATAAAAACATGAAAAAATCTTTATTTTTTATTTTAGTATTGTGTTTTATCAATACAATTGCTTTAGCTTCAGGTAATGTTTCCGAGAAACAGGAGTACCTGAAAAGAAATTATGTTGCAAACGGAACAGGTAATTATGATAAGTTGGATGTTTATGGTGTCTTAAATTTCTTCATGCAATATTCCGAATCATTAGGGAAGTGGAATTATGAACAAGCAGGGCTTACTTGGGATGAGGTATCAAAAGCCATAGATGGTAATCCTGATGTAATTTTTAATAAATTATCTGGTAGATTTGTTTGGAAAGAAGCCAATGGTTTTAAAGTATTAGTAAAATTATTTATAAACAATAATAATTTTTTTGGAATTTTTGATGGTAAATACTTCAAAAACCTGGAAGAGCTATATTGTCAAGAAAACCAAATTTCTGAAATTAATGTTTCTAAAAATATAAATCTAAAGAAGTTGAATTGTAGTTATAATATACTTAAAAAATTAGATGTATCTAGAAACTTAGGTTTAACATACTTAAATTTTTCATTCAATGAGTTGGAGGAATTAGATATAACTAAAAATGTAAATTTAACATCTTTAAGTGGTTTTTATAATAAACTTACCGAACTAAATGTAACTCAAAATTTAAAACTAACTAACTTAATTATTTATGCCAATAATATTTACTCATTAGATTTATTAAATAATTCTGAACTTGTAACTTTAGATTGTGATAAAAATAAATTAAAAACATTAGATGTATCAAAAAATGTTAAGTTAAATAAAGTAGATTGTTGTAATAATGCATTGACCCAATTGGATTTTTCCAATAATATAAATCTAAATACATTATTAATCAATGGTAATGAACTTAACTCATTGAATATATCTAAAAATGTTAATTTGGTAGAATTATATTGTTATTTAAATAAACTTAAAGAATTGGATGTTTCAAAAAACATTAATTTAATTAATTTGTTTTGTTATTCCAACAGTTTAACAGCATTGGATGTTTCAAAAAACGTTAATTTAATTAATTTATCTTGTGATTCAAATGCGTTAATTACGTTAGATGTTTCAAAAAACGTTAATTTAATTAATTTATCTTGTAATTCAAATAAGTTAACTACGTTAGATGTTTCAAATAATGTTAGCTTAGCTACCTTGAATTGCGAATACAATCAACTTACTTCATTGATTGTACCAAAAGTAAATAACTTATCTAAATTAGTTGGACATACAAATCAATTGAAGTTGTCTACTTTACAAGGAGATTTTCTTACAATAAAGTCTCTAATATTAAATCCTCAAAATACCTTGAATGGAGGTACTAAAGGATATTTTGATATATTGGATCTTTCTTCCGAATACATCATTGACGGAAAACTGACCTCTTATACTTGGATAGATAAATCAACTAAACAGGAAGTTAATATGTTTGCATTAAAAGGTAAATTCATAGCCAATACAGAAAATGCAGGAAAAACATTAATCTGTCAAATGAAAAATGAATTATTTCCAGGCTTTATATTGGAATATGAAGTAGCGATAAAAGATGAAATGGTTACAACAAGAAATATAAACGAAAGCATACCGGAAGGCTTTAAGTTGGTAGGTCCCCATGCAAATTTATCAGAATCTGTACAATTAACGCCTAATCCAGTAGTAGATAATGTGAAAATAAATTCTTCAGCAAGAGTTGAATCAGTAAATGTTTACAGCTATTCAGGAAGAGAAGTAAAAAGAATCCCTAAGGTTACAAATAATGAATTAAATTTACAAGACTTACCCTCAGGAATTTATATGATAACAATAAAAACTGAACAAGGGATAATAAATAAAAAAATAATAAAAAGATAAAAATAAAGAAATTAAATATCCAAAAAAACCTGCACAAAGTGCAGGTTTTTTTGTCGAAATATAAAACTTTAAGAAATAAATAAGTATTTTTTAAAAATATATCAATTTGAAAAAATGTCTAGCTAACTTTTGTAATGAAATAAGTTCCTAGAAATTTATAAGTAATTTTTTATTTATGAATTTGTAAAATAAGCAGTAGATAAAAAATTATTATGGTTTTATATATTTATAATTAGTTATTTTATTCTTAAATTATATATATAATATGCAAAAATATACTATATTAGTATCATAAATTTTAAATATATCTAATTATGAAAAAAATTATATTTGTTATTATAGCATATTGTATGCTTAATACTTTAGCTTTAGCTTCAAGTAACGTTTTTAATAAACAAAATTATCTGAAAGAGAGTTATCATGTTTCTGTAACCTCTAATTATGATGCCATGGATGTCTATGGAATCTTGAGTTTTTTAATGCAATATTCTGAGGAAGATCAAAAGTGGAATTATGAACTGGCCGGGCTTACTTGGGAAGAAATGTCAAAAGCTATAAAGGGAAATCCTGAAATAATTTTTACCAAGCTATCTGATCAATTAATTTGGAAAGAAATTGATAATACTAGAGTTTTGGTAAAATTAATATTAATTAGAAAAGGATATTTTGGAATATTTGAAGGTAAATATTTTAAAAATATGGAAGAGTTAGATTGTTATGCAAATAACCTAACTTCAATAGATGTTTCAGAAAATTATAATCTAAAATATTTTGACTGTTATTCCAATCAACTTACCAATTTAGATGTGTCAAATAATGTAAAATTGGATCACCTATATTGTGATGAAAATAAATTATCTCATTTAGATGTATCCAAAAATTTAGATTTAAAAATACTATATTTTGGAGACAATCAATTAACTTCCATAGAGCTACCCGAAAATGGAAATCTAGAATATTTAAATGGAGCTAACAATCAACTTACAGAATTAAACTTAAAAAATAATTTAAAATTAAAAAAGTTGTATTGTAATAACAATAAGATTGTTAAATTACAATTATCAGCTTTAAATAATTTAATTAGTTTAGATTGTAGTAACAATAATTTAACAGCGTTGGACATTTTTCAAAATACTAAATTAGTAACATTAAATTGTTCCTATAATAAACTGGTTCAATTAGAAATTTCTGAAGGAACTAATTTAAATGCTTTAAATTGCTCCTATAATAAATTGACTCAATTAAATGTGTCTAAAAATGCAAATTTGAAATCTTTATATTGCTATTATAATGAACTGTCAGCATTGGATCTATCAAATAATATAAATTTATTAGAATTAAATTGTTCCTATAATCAAATTAATGGATTGGATGTATCTAAAAATGCTAACTTAACTAATTTATCTTGTTATTCAAACCAACTTTCTTCTTTAACTGTTTCAAAGATTCATAAATTATATCATGTATATGCATATGAAAATCAATTAAAATTTTCGACCTTACAAGGGGATTTCCGTATTATTGAAACTCTTGATTTAGTCCCACAAGCAACTTTACAAGGAGGCTCTAAAGGCTATTTCGAATTGTTAGATCTGTCTTCAGAATATCTCATCAATGGAAAAATTACTACTTATACATGGTTAGATAAGACAACCAAAAAAGAAGTATATATGTATGCATCAAAAGGGAAATTTTATGCTAGTACAGAAAATGCAGGAAAAACACTAATCTGCCAAATGAAAAATGAATTATTCCCTAACTTTATCTTACTATATGAGGTAACCATTGCAAATACTAAGGCTTTGTCAGATAAAAATGTAGAGGGAACTATACCTGAAGGTTTTCAACGAGTAGGCAAGAAGGAAATCTAAATATGTTATAGACTTTATACATTTTAGCAAAAAATAAATAAATGGTGTATTTATAATTGCTCAGAAAGAAAATATTTTATTGGTAGAATTTTTTATTAATGAAATGATAGATTATAATTTTAGTAACATTTAAATTAGATAATTATATAATTTTTAACAACATATCCTAACTTTTATTTTTATAATATTTTAAAATAAATTTAAATAAATGTTATCTTTTAGTAATAAAAAATAAGAATGGCAGAATCATGTATTTTTTTCTTGTTGAAATAGCTCTATCTATCTTGAAAAAAAATACATGATTTTTGTCATGAAATAACATAATTTTCAATCATAAAATTTAGTTTATTTTCCCTTCTAAACCCAATGTATAAGCTAAAATTCCATTTTTTATTTTAATAGCCATTTGATATTATAAATATTTTTTATGTTTTAATAATGTAAATATTACAATTAATTATCCTATATTGGTCTAATAATTTTTAAGTTAAAAAATTGCTATGAAAAAAAATTTATTATATGCATTAATTGGATGCTTAATGAGTACATTTATGTTGGCTAATGAACCGGTTTTAGAAAAAAGTGATTTTCTAGAAAAAAATTTCGTTGCTCCCGTAGCTTCTAATTACGATGCTAATGATATCTATGGAATTTTAAAATTTTATATTCAGTACTCTGAAGATACCCATAAATGGAATTATGAACAAGAAGGTCTTATTTGGGATGATATGACCAAAGCTATAGAAGGGTATCCTGAAAATATTTTAACTAAATTATCCCACAGATTAGAGTGGAAAAAAATTAATAGTAATAACGTATTAATAAAATTATATCTTAATAGTATTGATTATGAAAAATTTTCCGGAGAATTTTTGGGCAAATATTTTAAAAATTTAAAATATTTAAATTGTTCTTCAAATCTGCTTACATCATTAGATTTGTCTAAAAATACTGAACTTGAATTTTTAAAATGTTCTTCAAATCAACTTACATCTTTAGATTTATCTAAAAATAAAAAACTTGAATATTTAAATTGTTCATCAAATAATCTTACACAAATAGACTTGTCTAAAAATGTTAATTTAAGTAGCATATATTGTATTTCTAATAAATTAAATGATCTAGACCTATCAAAAAATATCAAATTGAAAGAATTAGATTGTTCAAAAAATCAATTAGAAGCACTTGAAATAAGAAAAAATTTGAATTTAGAGTATTTAAAATGTAATTCTAATCAAATAAAAGAATTGAATTTATCTGAAAATCCTAATCTCAAGCTAATCAGCTGTGAATTAAATAAACTTACCTCACTAAATGTAAATAATAATGTAAATTTACAATATTTATATTGTTCATCGAATCAACTTACTAATTTAGATTTATCAATGAATGTTTTGTTGAAAGAACTAAATTGTTCATATAATCAATTTCAAAAATTAAATGTCTCAAAAAATATTTATTTGGAAAATTTGAATTGTTCAATTAACGAAATTATAGAATTAAATATAGGTAATTGTAAATATCTAAAAGAATTAAATTGTGATTCCAACAATCTGTCTAAGCTTGACGTATCGGAAAATAATGAATTATGTAGTTTAAGTTGTTCTTATAATCAGCTTACAAATTTAGATGTGACAAATAATTTAGAAATGATTGAACTTAATTGCTCTTCAAATAAAATAAAAAGTTTAAGCATCCCTAATAATCCTCGATTATATTCTTTGACAGGATACAAGAATCAATTGAAATTTTCAACATTAGAAGGAAATTATCTACCTATCAAATATCTAAAATTAAATCCACAAGAAATACTACAAGGAGGAATTAAAGAATTTAATGAATTAATTGACATTTCCTCTGAGTATGACATAAAAGGAACATTTACTAGCTATAATTGGTATGATAAAGCAAGAAATAAGAAAGTAAATATGCTTTCTTCAGAAGGTACCTTCTATGCAGGTAGGGATAATGCAGGAAAATCCCTAATTTGTAAAATGGAAAATAAATTATTTCCAGGATTTATTTTAGAATATGAAGTAGATATCAAAAAAATAGACAATTCTTTAGGAATTATTGAAATTATTACACCTTCAGAAAATACTTCAGATTCTAACATAAGTTTATCTAAACTAATAAATGTTGTTCCAAATCCTATAATTGATATCGTAAAGATTTCAACTCCTGTAAAAATAATTGAAGCTACTGTATTTGATTTAACAGGCAAAGAAGTACAAAACTATTCAAGAATTATTGACAACGAATTAGATCTACAAAATTTATCTAAGGGTATTTATATGATACTCATAAAAACTGAAAAAGGAACCGTATCTAAAAAAATTATTAAAAAATAATAAATAAAAAATAATAATATAAAACCTGCCAAGTGCAGGTTTTTTTATGGAGATAGCAAACCTAAAAATATGTAAAAAGATTTAAAATTTATTATTATATGTTATTTTAAATTAGAAAAGTGATAATCATTACATTCTACTAAAATCTATTAATATATTTTTATCATTTTTTCTAATGATAGAACAATGAGAATCTAATTATGTAAAAAAAGATATTATTTAAAATAAAAAAAGACGGCTATATTATTATGAAATTATTGAAAACATCATACAATTATAACCGTCTTATTGTATAGTTGAAGTATGTTAACATGTAGGAAATGAATATTTATTATTCATTAAATCCTAAGTGTAATAAAAAAGAATGAAAAACTGAAACTATTTTTTTCATTTATTCTAAAAGTTATATATGGATAATATAAAATTAGAATTTACCATTTTTATTTTTATGATCTTTTACCGGAGGAATTGTTTCCACAATATCCCAATGTTCAGCTATTTTTCCATTTTCAATTCTGAATAGATCATAAAATGAAGTAGGTTTGTCTGCCATTACTCCCTCAGATACTACTAAAACAAAATTACCTTCTCCTAAAATTTTATGAATTTTAGAATATTTAAAAGTTAATCCCATTTTAGTCATTTTTTCAAGGCCGGTTTTCAAACCATCCAAGCCATCGCCAATCAAAGGATGATGTTGAATGTAGTTGTTTCCATCAAAGTAGTTTTCTAAATTTTTTGGATTTTTACCCATCAATACATCTGTTACAAAACCTTCGGCAACTTTTTTATTAGCTTCCAAGCCTTCTTTATCTGTTTCTTTAATCGTAGTGTCACCATCTATAAGTGAATGCCCACTTGGATTTGTAGGGGGAATTGCTTGTAAATTATCCCAATGCTCTACAATTAATCCATTTTCAAACCGAAAAATATCAAATCCAACAGTGGGTGTTTCGTAGCCGTATTCAGTTTGAGCTACAACATAATCGCCGTCACTAAAAATACGCACGATTTTTACACTCGGTTTGGTCTTCGATAGAAATTCCATTAGAGTTTTAAGTCCTTCAACCCCATCTGCAGCTCCTAAATTATGTTGTATATATTTATTGGGGTTAATATATTTAATAGGTTCTTCATTACCCGTACTAAATGAGGAAAGTAATTCCTTTACTTTTTCTGCATTAGATTGTTTAATCTCTTTAAGATCATTTTCTTTCGTTTCTGCAGAATTAGATTGATCCGTATTTTGAACTGCTTCATTTTTTGTGTTGTTGCATGATACAGCCAATATAGCAATACCTACAACTGCTAATACATAACTTAATTTTTTCATATTATTATATAATTTATATTTTTTAGAGAATAAGGAATTATGCTCTAGGTTTATGGAAATGTTTCTATTAAAATCTCAATTATTACAAACTTTTTTATCGTGCAAATGTAAAATGGATCTTGCTGAACATACTGATAAAAAAGATGCCGAGACTGATAAATTTAGGACAGATGCTGCTTTTTAAAATCGATGGGGCTAAAACCAACATATTCTCTGAAAAATTTACTAAAGTTGGTCGGTTCATCAAAACCTAGTTCGAAGGAAATTTCTTTTACATTCATTTCGCTGTAAACCAATAGTCTCTTAGCTTCCAGTAAAATTCTTTCATCTATATATTGTTTAGGACTTTTCCCGACAGTGCATTTTAATGCTTTAGATAAGGCTTTTGCAGATATACCTATATGAGCTTTATAATCATTTACTTTACGCATAATTTTGTAATAATTCTCTACAGCATGAGAAAATTGTAAAGTAATTTGATAATTGGGAGAAGATGCAATTCTTTTTGAATGAGAATTAATCTTTTCCGAATATAAAAGAAAGCTGCTGAGCAAATGATGTAAAATATTGGGAATATAAGAATCGTCTTCAGGGGAATATATCTTTTTCATCAATTCCCAAATCGAATTTATGTGTTCATTAAATAAAATAGGAGTGTTGATTATAAAAGGGTTGAAAAGTTCGATTTGTTTGATAAGACGACTGTCAGATTCATTTCTGATGTAAAACTCATCTGTGAATAAAATAATTTCGCCATTATATTCTGATTCTACATCAAATGAGAGTATTTGATCTTTACCTATAAATAACATTTCGCCTGCTGAAACCTCTATAGGGGTAAAATCAACTTTTTGAATAGTTTTACCACTTGTTATTCGGATAATTTGATAAAAGCTTGCACGATGAGGCTTTCTGGTTATAGAACAGGCCTTTCGATTCATTGTAGGCAAATTTTTTATTTCAAAACCAAAAGGTAATAGTTCATTAAATGAATAGGATATCAAGTGGAAAATTTTTTTCAAATATACAAATAATCATAATATTATAGTGAGGATTGTTATTGTTTGAATATTTTATTATTTAAATTTATATTTTTACCTTATAAAATTTATAATATATTAGATACAATATTTTTTTATTAACAAAGTAGCTAACTTTTATTTACATTTTTTCATAACAATCAAAAAACCAGTTTACCTAAAAATATAAAACATTTCCTTATTTATGAGATTGTAAGAGTTTTTTTCTTAACCATTCACGAACAGGCACATCATAAAATTTCATGGAAAGGTAAGCTACGATAAGGGAAATAATCACTACAAGTAAACCATACGGCCACGAATCTTCCAGAGAGAGGTTGTTGTTGACAATGTAAGCCATATAAATATTAACAAATGGAAAGTGAGTAATATAAATAGGGTAGGAGATGTCACCAAGGAATTTACATAGAGACATGGTTTTTTTATTTTTAATTTTTCCACCGGCTCCTAACCAAATGATCAATGGAAAGAATACGAACAAACATATACATTCGTAAAAACGGTTCCAAAGGTTATTTTCTCCTCCCAAATGAGGTATAGATAACAATATAACCAATAAAAGAGCAGTTAATAAAAAAGCATTTTTTATAAATCTAAGTTTTCCAGTCCTAGCTAATAGTAATCCCGCTAAAAACGGAAAAGCTAAACGAGTCAAACCGATTCTTAGTTGTTTGGGATCATCAATGGCCCACCCCCCGATTATATCTCCGAGAGGATTTGTAAAGGCATAGTAAATTGTATTTCCTGCTGCAAAAATAACAAGTATAGATAATATTATTTTAGAAGTTCGACGTAAAATTAGTGCATATACAATATTTGCTATATATTCAAAAAATAAAGACCAGGCAGGGCCGTTTAAAGGGTACATTTCATTCCATCCTCGGATATCTAAACTTTTACCTACGGGAATTAATAACATACCAAGAGCCATAATTAGCAACAATTTCATTATAGAAACATCTGATGTTTCTTTCCAGCCCAATGCTGGTGCATCTTGAAAATAATATAATAATGCCCCTAACAGCATTCCGGCAATAATCATAGGGTGAAGTCGGACTATACGTCGTTTAAAAAAATCTTTTAACGTCATGGTTCCCCAACGATCATCATACGCATATCCCAATACATACCCGGATAATAGAAAGAAGAAATCAACTGCCAGATAGCCGTGATTAATAATTTGTAAAGCGTGATTATTTTGAGAGTAAATTTCCAGCACATGATATAGGACAACCATAATAGCCGCAACTCCACGTAAACCATCAAGAATTACATAATGCGGCTTTGATGCTTTTACATTTATTGTATTTTTCATTAATTAAAAATATTATTTTTTATTTGTATTGCAAAATTAAAATAATTATATATTAAAATATAGGGATATAATAAATTAATATTGTCTTATATTAGTATATAAACAGTTTTTAGTATATAATAAGTGTTAAAAAATGCAAAATATATATTCACTTGTCAAGTTTTGTAGAGCAATCTTTTCGTTTTGATCATGTGAGAATAAATTGGAATGCACAAGCAACCAGACAATTAGCTTATATAATCACAGACAACGGAATAAGAAGAATGTGAGAATGCGTTGAACCTTTTTTTCGTGAAGATATTGTATTGATTACCCCCTATATTCCCCATTGTCGGCTTTTCGATAATTCCGATTTTAATCAGAATGTCAAAATTGAAAATTTAACTATTAGATTTTCTAATCGATTTTTTTGGAAAATTGTAAATATACTTTTCCAGAATTGATTGTTTACATTAATAAAATTTAGAGAAACAAACAAGCAATCTCTTTTACCGGGATACTTTCAAAAAGTTACAAACTATTTTGATAACTATGATTGTTAAATCTAAGGTTGAAAGAATTTCTTCATTTATACATTTTACAACCTTAATAGCTTTTTCAAAGCGCAAAAATCCGTCCATAAAACGAAGTATTGGAAATAAGCAAACAATAAGTCATGGGTTGATTTAGATTATCAATTTGTATAGAAGATAAGATTGAATGCAAAATTTTTTTAAAAATTTCATATGCACGAAATACTATTATATTTTTATATTTGCAAAGCTAAAAATTCAAATAGCTCATAAACTCACGTGGTGGAATTGGTAGACACGCCATCTTGAGGGGGT
This sequence comes from uncultured Apibacter sp., assembly GCF_946479295.1. Lineage (NCBI taxonomy): Bacteria > Pseudomonadati > Bacteroidota > Flavobacteriia > Flavobacteriales > Weeksellaceae > Apibacter > uncultured Apibacter sp. The sequence goes on along the minus strand of NZ_CAMLFD010000013.1, from coordinate 55,169 downwards.
GGTGTCCATAGGATGTGCCGGTTCGAATCCGGTCGTGAGTACATTAATTGAAATCTACTATCTAAAATTCAGTTACCTGATTTTTTATTTTTAATATTTTGTACAGCTATACTAATATAATAATGTTGCTATAAGTAATTTCTAAATAAAAGAGATTTATTACAGTTAAAGGATAACAAAATTTTAGTGAATTACAAACTTCATGACAATTAATTTTCAAGTTTCAATAATAAATACATATTAAGCCATTTATCAATAAGGAATTCAAGAGATATTGATTTTCATTTATTGAATAAGAAATAAGAAAAATAACATATTTATAATGGTTATAGTTAAAGTGTAACGCTTTGATAAAATCAGTAAGTGAAACTCAGAATAATTCAAGTAAAAAATAAAATCACCTAGCTAGCTCCATAAAAGAAATTCGATTTCCTTTTTGCTTACAAGGGGGAATATGTATATATAAATCCTAATCTATAATTTTTATAAATTTTTTATATAGGGATTGAATCATATATACAAACATTCAACTTAAAGCACTTTTTTAGCTATGTAAGACATGGTAAATTTCTAATACATCTTATTTAATCAAAAAAAACTCCTTAGATCGTTTTATTTTTACTTGTTCTTATTTACCAATATCATTTATCAATACAAACATCTATTTTAACTTACATACAATAATAATTCTATTAACGTCTACCTTAAAAGTAAAAACCATTTAAAGAAAGCTGTATTTGTGATAGAAAAGACTATGCATCTACTGGTTAAGTTGTTTATAATTCAAAAGAAGAAGTGACATAGTATGGAAATGATTGTGTGCATATTATCTCTGATACAATTCTTGAAAGAATTTATGATAATAAAGAATAAAATAATAATATAAATCACTAAAATTTATAGAAGAAATAATTGGTATGATCTATAAGTTCGTTAGCTTTATCAATGGTTACAACTATAGAGCAATATTAACGTAAGTAAATAAAAATTTAAACCAAATACTCAATACATAAGAATTTATTTTAATAAAAAATAAATAATAATTTGTTTTTGTTTATATTTATAATTTAACTTAGCGCATCTTAAAAATACTATGGAATTCAAAATACACAATGTATACGGAGAAGAAAAATTATCTTCTATCGCAAAAAAATATGATACAACGCCAGAAGAGATAAAAGCTCTAAATCCTCAAGCTAAGTTTATTAAATTACCCTTTAGTAGTACTGTAGTGGGACATGGGCAACAGATTAAAATTCCTGTTAGAACAAAAGAGCAAGTAAAGGTAGAACGAAAGCAAGGAGATACCATTCCCAAAGGAGAATTTATTAAACAAGCCCGTTATCGGTGTAATCAAGATAATCTGATAACCATAGATGGAACTCCCAATTTTTCCTGTGAACTCAAAACACAATATTTATATTCAACCTTAGATAATGAAGAACAAAAATACCTGAATGTTACATTAGAGGATTATATTACTTCTATACAACCTCAGGGAATGAAAGAAGCATTTGAATTGATTAAACAAATAGAATTAATCAGAAATCAAATTATTTTTACCCAAGACAATTCAGGTAAAATATCTAAAATTCATAATTTAGGAACACTTGAGAATAATTGGAAAATATTTTTAAATAAAGAAGCTAAAAATATTCCGTTCTTTCAGGAACTAGAAAAAAGAAATCCTGATACTATTAAGGATTTTATCAAAAATGGAAATAAAGAATTTTCCAGTAATGGGAAATTAGCAGAAGTATTAGATAAGAATTTATTTTATCATATTTTACTCAAAGCAAATTTACAGGATGATTTAAAAGAATATACTTTAAATCAGCAATCACAATTATTTCCTGATATAAAATTACAAACAAAGGTAGTCAAAAGTATGGCTACAGAAGATGATTTATCTACTACCTATCGATTAGTAGGAACTTTAAATAGAGAGAATTTGGATGAAAAAGAATTGCAAAGATTATATACAGAGATGTATCAACCATTAATAAAATTCTCTTATACAGAATATGATTATATCTACCGAATTACGTATGTAATAGAGAACAAAACAGGGCTATTACTCAATGCCAATGCTTCATTAAGTGAACAGGTTAAAAATAATTACGAAACTATTACTAAATTTGAGCTAAAAAAGATAGCGTTGTAAAATGAATTTAAAAAATAATATAATAGAAGCTAAGGCGTACAATTATTCTACTATGATGAAAACCGCCTATTTATGGTTGCCTGTCTTATCTGTAATCCTATTTTTCTGTTCCTATTTTGAAAAATTAAGATTTTTTTTATATCTGACAGTGGGAGCTGCAACGTATGGATTAATTTTAAATCAGATGAAGAAAAAATCTATTCAGATTATTTTTTCAAATAGTAGTATAACTATTGATAAAAATACTGTTCCATTGTCAGAAATTGAAAATTATCATATCTGTTTACCTTTAAATGAGCTATTTATGTTAAGAATAAAAACAAAAGGTAAAAATCTAATAACCTATATTGGAAAAGAATGTAAAGAAGAAGTTGAGGTATTCTTTAAAAGTACCTCCATTCCAGAAAATAAAACTGCTTATGATACTTTTTTCAAATATAGTCATTTGATACTTGCTTTTGCTATATTGTTTATAGGGTTAGGAATATATTTCATTTACGAAAAAATAAGATTATTAATTAAACTACATTAAATAATGAGTAAAGTTTATATACCCAAAGATACACCTATGCAGTTTGTACCTATCAGCAAAATTCAGACCCCAAAAAGATTTATTGCTACTCGTGCAAAAGTTTCCGTTTTTTATAAAAAGAAAGCCCTGTTAACTATAGAAGATAGAAATACAGATGAAAGATTCATTTGTAAAAAGCCTATGAATTTTGCCTTAGGTTTTGCAGGTCTTATTGTTGGTGTGATTTTAGCTTCTAATCCTATTGGTTGGGCTGTGGCAGGTATTTGTGTAGGTATTCTTGCTGCTGCTGCTACCATAGCAATAGTAAAGCATGATTGTTCAGGTCATTTACAGGCAGGAGAATGGATAAATTATAAAGAAGGAGTAAAATTTAATGGTCATAATGCTATTACTAACTGCTCTATGCTTATGTGTGAGAAAGGGGGAATACTACAACCTATAATTAGCTATGATGTGGCTAAACACGCTGCTGAATCAGTAGCATGGCAAAATAGGATAGAAACAGGGGTAATTACTGCTGGTGCTATTGCTTCTGGCTTTTTTCTTGGTAAGGGAGGTGGTTTTTCCAATGCTTTACTTAGTTTTCGTAATGCTTTTTTCTCTAAACAGGTATTTTTTACTGTTGGTGGTATAGGAACTACTTATGCCATGACTAACTATCAAAGTTATATAATGAGAAAAAATGAGAAATATTCAGATAATGAGATTTATCAAAGGATGAATGATGCAGAAAAGAAAAATTATAATGATATTAAAACTATAGGAGAAGAAACTGGAAAGTCTGTAAAAGAAGCAGCTTTATCAGGAGCTCCACCAAATATAAAAGATTTAGCAGGGGTAGTACAATTGTATAGGACAGGGCAGTTAATTATACAAGATGTAGCTTTACAGGCTCAATTTGAGAAATTAGCTACTATGAACAGGCAACAATTAAATACCAGTGAATTAGCTCAAAAAATATGGAGAGAGGTACAAACTAATCCTAAGTATGAAAGTGTTTATAATGCAGCCAAAAGAAATAGTAATTATAATCAAAACAGGGTTACACCAACGATGAGGAATAATGCTATCTCTCATTTGGATGATAATATTAATAATAATAAATGGTCATTGAATAATCCTAATTCTTTGCTTAATAAAGGTGCTTCTATTGCTCTTTTCTTTGTTCCATTGGTAAGTGGTTATTTTTCTGAAAATGCAAGAAGGAAATTAGCTGATACAGCTAGACAAGATGCGACAGACAGTATAAGTGTTAGAACGAGTAAGTAAAGCTATATGGATTAGTCAACACTTAATCTGATAGCATAAATTTATCTGTAATTGTTAGATTAAGTATTAATTCAATTTAATCATTGCTTGTTCTATTTCTGAACGTTTAAAAAGAATTTAAGTGTAAATTTCTAATACATCTTATTTAATCAAAAAAAACTCCTTAGATCGTTTTATTTTTACTTGTTCTTATTTACCAATATCATTTATCAATACAAACATCTATTTTAACTTACATACAATAATAATTCTATTAACGTCTACCTTAAAAGTAAAAACCATTTAAAGAAAGCTGTATTTGTGATAGAAAAGACTATGCATCTACTGGTTAAGTTGTTTATAATTCAAAAGAAGAAGTGACATAGTATGGAAATGATTGTGTGCATATTATCTCTGATACAATTCTTGAAAGAATTTATGATAATAAAGAATAAAATAATAATATAAATCACTAAAATTTATAGAAGAAATAATTGGTATGATCTATAAGTTCGTTAGCTTTATCAATGGTTACAACTATAGAGCAATATTAACGTAAGTAAATAAAAATTTAAACCAAATACTCAATACATAAGAATTTATTTTAATAAAAAATAAATAATAATTTGTTTTTGTTTATATTTATAATTTAACTTAGCGCATCTTAAAAATACTATGGAATTCAAAATACACAATGTATACGGAGAAGAAAAATTATCTTCTATCGCAAAAAAATATGATACAACGCCAGAAGAGATAAAAGCTCTAAATCCTCAAGCTAAGTTTATTAAATTACCCTTTAGTAGTACTGTAGTGGGACATGGGCAACAGATTAAAATTCCTATACCTGAAAAGAAAGTAATACAAACACAATTCTATTCTGATGCTCCTTTAAATAAATTTATATTTAATTCCAAAGCCAGATATAGATGTGAACAGATTAACAGTACCAAAGTTAATAATACCCTTACTTCTTATGTTAATCAAAAAACTCAATACCTGTTAGAGCAGAATTTAGAAGAAAAATATGCCAGAACAGAATTAGAAGAATTTTTATATGAAGTGATACCGCCAGCTCTGGCTGATTCCTTTGAATTAGTAAAATCTACAGAATTTATAAAAAATAAGGCTTATTTTCAATTATCAGAAAATGGAAAAATAGAAAAGTTGTTAAATCGCAATGCTATTTTAAAACAATGGAATGAATTTAAAGAAAAAGATTTTTCTAAACTTCCTTTTATCGCTTCTTTAAAAGACAAAGAAACAATCAAAAATATAGAACAGGCTGGAGATAAACAATTCAACAATCCCAATATTCAGGAATATCAAAGAAACCTATTTAATTTTCTTTGCTTTGACCAATATTTATATAAACCAATAGAAGAATTAGAAAAAGAAGAATTTTTTTATGCCTCTACATTATTACCTCCTTTAGTAATTCCTTTAGAGTTTAGATATGATAAAGTACGTGAAAACAAAAATATGCTTACCATAAAAAAAATAGCAGAGGTTAAATTATCAGATAAACTGATACAGGAATTAACAGCAAAATATAATGAAATACTAAAACCTGCGATTAAATACTCTTTTACAGAATATAAATTATTTTTTAGCTGTATTATAGAGTTTGATACAGAAACTAAGTTACTGGAGAAAGGTTCTGTAAGCCTGAAAGAAGAAGTAGCAGACAATATAGAGAATACTTGTGAGTTTAGTTTAACCCGATTGCTTAATTATACTCCCTAAAAACAAGAGCAATAGTGTGAAGAATAAAGTTAAAATAGAATTACTAAAAACAACAATTATAGCTGTTCTTCTTGGTTTAGCAGGTATTATATTATTAATTGTTGGCTGTTCAGATTTGATACATATAATAAACCTCAAATTCTTTAATCGGGATAGTTATACAAGATTATCTAACAGATATGCTGAAATTACAGGTCAATCAATGTATAATACTCAATATATTATAGGGATAATCCTAATGACCATATTAGGCGTATTATTAACATTATATTTTATTTGGTATTTAAAAGTGGCTTTTTTTGATGGAATTAATATAAGAAAAAAGAATTTATAATCGTATGGAACAAGATAATAAAAAATATGAGTTTAAAGCTGTAAATCTAAAACAGGAAATCATAATTGGAATAGTATGGGTAATATTATTTTTATCATTTTTTATATTCATGCAATATCTATATCGGGATGATAAAATAGTCAATGTAATAATCAATTTAAAGATCATTGGTATTCCTTTTTTGCTCTCATTTATATTATCATTTGCTATATCATACTACATTATAAGCGATAAGTACCATATACAATTAAAGGGGGATAATATGTTAATATATGCAAACAATAAGCGAAAGTATAATCTAAATATAAACAATATAAACAAAATTATTTATAGTATTCCAGAAAAAAGAAATAGCATATGTCTTTTAATTTATTTAGACATTAATAAGATACGAATCATATCAGGAGTATTTTATACAGAACGCAAAGAATCTAAAAAATTTGCAAATTACTTAGAAGAAATATTGCACGATTTTCTATTAAATAAAGGTTTTACAGAAGAAATAAAAACAAAAAATAAAAACGTTGCATATATTCTAACTAAAAAAGATTAATATGTCCTTTTATTTGCCAGAAAAAACGTATGTAGTTTATACTAATCAAACAGGGGATTTAATAACCGATTTAGAAAAGAAAAGTTCATAAATAAATTTCAATAATATGGAACAGAATAATAAATATGAGTTTAGAGCTATTTATTCTAAAAAACAGTCTTATTTATGTTTGGCGATTTGGATTATATTATATGTACCTATCTGTATCTTATTTAATTTTTTATTTGATAGTAGAGAAAGTGGAGTTTCCACTAATAAGAAAGTATTCTTATTATCATTTTTATTATCTACATTATCTACATTCCTTATATCTCAGTTTTTTATAAGTTCAGTTTTAAATTTTGAATTAAATAGCAAAAAAATTTCTATATTCAAAAAGAAGAAGAAACTTATTGACATTCCTTTATCTGAGATAACCAAGGTAGAATTTGGAACATCAACTATGTTCTTTAATCTGACTTTTATTCATTTTTTCTTTAATGATAAAAATATCATATTACTTACAGGATTTTTATTTACATCAAAAAAAGGAACAATACAATTAAAGAACTTTTATTTTAATTATTTTAGAAAGTATATGCTTTCAAATTTTTTCATAAATGAAGATACTGCTAAAATAAAAAAGAATAAAAACTTTGCGGAACGATTTACTCCCATAAACTAAAAAAGATTAATATGTCCTCTTATTTGCCAGAAAAAACGTATGTAGTTTGTACTAATCAAACAGGGAATTTAATAACCGATTTAGAAAAGAAAAGTTCATAAATAAATTTCAATAATATGGAACAGAATAATAAATATGAGTTTAGGGCTTTGACAATAAAAGGGGTTATTTTAATTTTTATTCTTATAGTTCCTGTATTTTTTACTATTTATTTATTGATGGATAAATTTATATTTTATGATATAAAACATTATAATGTATTCACAAATATGAAGGTAATAGGAATACCTATAGTTTTAACTTATTTATTAATGACTATAACCTCAAACTACATAGTAGGTAATAAATATTTAATTGAAATAAATGATAATATAATTAGAATTTATAAAGATAATAAAATTTTCCATCTTATAGAATTAAATCAATTGCAAAAAGTTGAATTTAATTTTAATGCTAAACAAAAGAATGGTTGTTTAGCATTCCATTATAACAATCTAAAAATAGGTATGTTTTCTGGGGTGTTACTTACGAAAAAAAAAGATTTTATAATAGTAAACGATTATTTCGACGCAATTCTTTATCGTTATTTATTGGATAATGATTTCTCAGAAAAGACAAAAAAACATAAATATATTACAACATTTACTTTAACTAAAAAAGATTAATATGTCCTCTTATTTGCCAGAAAAAACCTATGTAGTTTGTACTAATCAAACAGGGAATTTAATAACCGATTTAGAAAAGAAAAGTTCATAAATAAATTTCAATAATATGGAACAGAATAAAAAATATGAGTTTAAAGCTGTAAATATTGTCCAAATCATTATAATTATGATAGTTTGGGTAATTATTTTCATGCTTATTTATATTATGATGGATAAATATATTTTCTACAACATAAAAACAGCAAATGTATTTACCAATTTAAAAACTTTAGGTATTCCTATGATTATTTCTTTCATATTATTATTCTTTATATCTCATTATATCATCAGTAGTAAATATTATATTCAAATAGACAATAATATTTTGATATACATAAATAGAAAATTAAAATATTCTATACCTATCGACCACGTAAGTAAGGTGGAATATAAAATACCAAATAAGAAAAATGCAATGACACTACAATTAAATTTTAACAATGAAAAAGTTGTAATAATTAATGGATTATTTTTTACAAAAAGAAGTGAGTCCATAATTTTTGAACGTTACATAGACACTATTTTTCATAAGTATTTGATTAGTTTAAATTTTCAAGATAACATCAAACAGAATAAACAATCCATTACTCATATCCTAACTAAAAAAGATTAATATGTCCTCTTATTTGCCAGAAAAAACCTATATAGTTTGCACTAATCAGACAGGAAATGATTATAGGGAACTACTTGCTGATTCAGAAAAAAGAAAAGTTTCTGTATTTTATCAGGAAAATAGAGCCTTTCTCACTATTATTGATAAAAAATTAAATGAAGATTTTACCTGTAAAACAGGATGGAGTAAAGGATTAAGCAAAGGGGCTTTTGTAGGAGGAGTTGGTGTAGCTCTTGGAATAGCGGCAGCGGCGGCTACTGTTCCTGTTGTTGGATGGATTATAGGAGGAGTTATAGGTGTAGTTGCTGTGGGAATAGCTTTATATGATATATTTACTAGCCCTAAATGTATAGGAGCCTTAGGAAATGAAGCCAGTCAATGGAAATTATATCATCCTAAAGTTTACAAAAACAAATACAATGCTATATTGAGTTGCTCTATTCTCCAATGTGGAGAAGGAGGAATATTACTACCTTTTATCAGTCAGACTGCTGCTGCTAAAGCTGCTAGTACTATTGGTTGGAATAATAAGGCAGATATTGGACTTAATGTAGTAGTCAATGGATTAGCTGGATATGGTTTAGGATTTAGTGTGATGGGGATTGAAACCATAGGAGGAGGGATTATGTTTGCATTAAGTACAGGATTAGCCATTTATTTAGGTGAGAATGTAATAAACCCCAGTGCTCAATGGGTAGGAGATAAATATGCAGAAAGATATAAAAGTAAAAGGTATGATGAAGTTCGAAATTCTTTAGAAAAGAAACCAGCGCCAGATAAAGGTCTTTTAGATTATGTAATGGGAGCCAACAATCCTGCAAAAGATATTAGTAATATGGTTAAGAATAAAAATCAAATTGTAGAAGCCATGAAAGCCAATGGGGCAAGTAAAGAAGCCATTGCTAATTTTGAAGCCTCTGTAGCAGAAGCTCAAAGAACTGGTACATTAAGTAATTCAGAATCAGCTAAAGTTTTATCAGATATTAAAGAAGGTAAATATGGTTCAGATGTTAAAGATATATTTACCAATAGAAGTGGAAATGCAAGGGGTATGCATACACAAAGAAATTATGATAAAGCGACTCAGATGGAACAAGATAAAATTCAGTTGAATAAATATAAATCTTTAAAAGAAGCAAGAAAAGGAGCTGGGAGTTTATTAGCCATAGCCCAACCTTTTATTAGTGCTATTTTTGATAGAAAGGTATTAATTAAAGCAATAGAAATACAGGAAGCAGCTGATGCAGAAGATTTCTCTAACTCCATTAGTGTTATTAGTACTGATTATTAGAATGTAAAATATTGATTATGGAATTAACAGGACTTAGACTTTTGTATATAAACCAATAATTAGCTTTACACCTCATTTGAATTTTACAAAAAATAATGTTCGGTTTAATGTTTTATTGATATTTATCATAATCCCTTAAAGTTAAATTTCATTCAAATCAAAAATAATTGAAGAATATGAAAAAAATATTTTTAAGAAAAAATTGAATGGAATAAAACACCTAATTCAAAAGGAAATGTAAATGAAGGTAATTTATTCAAAAAACAATATTTTATTTTTTTAATCATATTTTAGTAAATCAACTTACTGATAATCTTTATAATAGTAATAATAAACCTGATAGTATATTATTTTTAAATTTTAATTATACTGTAACAATAAAAGATTATTTCCCTGAAATTCAAAAAAATATCCCTAATACCTCAATAATAAATATTCATAGCGAATTTAAAAATAAAGATAATCCTATTGTTTTTGGTTATGGTGATGAAGAAGATGAAACAAATTTTAAATTAATTGAAAAATATGATGAATGTTTAAAATATATGAAAACATATTGGTACTTAAGAACAAACAATTATCAAAAATTAATAGATTTTGTCTCCAGTAATGATTTTGAAGTTTATATAATGGGGCATTCTTGCGGCTTATCTGATAAAACTTTATTAGGCGAAATCTTTAATAATGAAAGATGTCTAAAAATAAAGGCATTGACATATCAAAAATATAGAGATGATAATTTAAGTTTAAATTCGACAGATTATATTGAGAAGACTTATCAAATGGGTAGAATATTTAAGAATAAAGGAGATATGAGAAAAAAAGTACTCCCATTTAATTCCAATGATATAATAAAAATAAAATATGATAAAAACGCGAAACTTCTTTCATTAATATAAGCTTTTAAAATACTGATTGTAAATTAAATAGTGCATACTTCTCTATTATTATAAATTTATGTTTTTTTTCATATAAAAATTAAGATTCCTTCAATAAATACATTTATGAAAAGTTTTGTGCACATGTAAAACTTTTGTAAAGCATATTTATATTTATTATAATTTTACATGAGTAAAATTTTAAAAACAATGAACGAAGCACAACTTTGGAGTAAAATAGAAATTTTTTTTAAAGAAAAGTTTGCTCAAGATGATATACCCGATTTAAATACAATGATTTTTTTAATAGGTTTACAAGAATTGGGGCTAGGTTATAAAAAATATAAAAAAGATGAAAAAATGAATTTAATACATATTGCGGTTTGTCGTTTATTGGAACCGTTCGGATATTATAAACTAGATGGATACGATAAAGATAAATGGCCACATTATAAATTAATTGAAAAGCTTCCCGACTTAAAACCCAATGAGCAAACTTTATTGATGAAAAAAGCTATAATTCAATATTTCATTGATGAAAAATTGCTCACCTTTGAAAAATAAGAAAAGACAAACTTATGTCTGTCTTTTCTTCAAAATTATATAAAGTGTAAAATATATTTACTTATTAATTAGATTCAGATTTTGCATCACGAATCATTTTTTCATTTGCCGTAATTGAAAATTCAACTCTTCTATTTAAAGCTCTTCCGGATTCAGTGTTGTTATCACCAATAGGATCTGCTTTACCAAACCCTTTAATAGTGAAACGACTGGAACTGATTCCATTACTTGCTAAATAATCAGCAACACTTTTAGCTCTATTTTCGGACAAATTTAAATTATATTGATCTGCTCCTTTAGCATCTGTATACCCGAAAATACCAATATTAGTATCAGGATATTGTTTGAATATGGAAATAATTTGATCCAAATTTTTTCTTGCAGTAGGAGTTAAGGTAGATTTATCAAAATCAAAACGCACCGCATTTTCATTAAGAACGACTTTTATTCCTTCACCCACACGTTCTACAGTAGCTCCGGGAACACTTTCTTGAATTTGGCGAGCCTGTTGATCCATTTTGTGACCAATCAAACCACCAGCAGTTCCCCCTACAGCGGCACCAATTACAGCACCTAACGCAGCGTTGTTTTTATTTCCTACGTTGTTTCCGATTACAGCACCTAACACACCTCCAGCAACGGCACCTATTCCGGCTCCTTTTTGAGTATCATTTGTGTTACAAGAGAGTATGATGCTTGCAGACAATAAGATTACTGTTAATTTTGTAATTAATGATTTCATAATTATAATTGTATATTATTCACAAGTTATTTATTTTAATTTTCCGGATGCTAATTTACTAAAATGAAAAGTAATAGTAACTCCACTAATAACTTGACTTAAGTTGAATTCTTCTTCGGAAATATTATCATATAAATAAGTAGTTCCTGTAGTTACTTTTCTGGCTTTATCACCTTCATTAAGTAACTTTAAAACAAGCATATTTTGTTTATCTATATACCAGGTAAAATTCTGAGTAAGAGCAGGACAAGTATTACCTCCTTGCAAGGTGAAATTTCCTCTATTATTATTAGCAATAAAATACCAAACGCTATTTTTTAGACATTGTGCATCATATTCATCAAAAGCTTTTACTTTAACCATATTTTCAGAATAAGAAACCCTATCCAGTCTCCAAGTACCTCTTACATCTCTTTGAGAGGGACGGTCAAGAGCTACGGAATTAGAAGATGAGCATGAATACAACATAAAGATGCTCAAAATTCCTAAAATCATAATTTTTTTCATAAAAGAAATTAATTTAAATTTATAATTATTATTTATATAAAAAGTAACAAATAAAATAAAAATTTAAAACATTAAAAATTTATTTTCCCTGAATCCGATCCTTTTTTACATACTAAAGATTTTTTCTGTCCATTAACAATAAAATTAATAAAATTCTGCTGCTCAGGGTATTTATCCAGCAACAATGAATTTTTTATACTAATGGAAGAAACGGAATTAACACCATTTACTTCATAATAGATCCAGACTATGTTACCGTCCGGATTTTTAGAAGAAAAAGTAAAAGTTACCGGTGTGTCATTAATACTCAATTTAACATTATTTTGAAGGTATTTATTTAGGGAAGTATCAAAATCATTCGAGTTGACTTTTTTCCCAATAGTTTGTTCGATATGCTCAACATTTACTTTCGAAGAAAGTTTTAATGTTTTAGTACTAGACACATATTCCACTTTAGTTATAGAAGTAAAAAAATCAGATGAATAAAGAGTATACGAACATAAAAATAAAATACATAAAATAAAAGGAATAAACTTTTTCATCATTGGTTTAATTATATTTGGTTACATTCTGCGAGAGAAAACAAATTTAATGCCAAATACCATTAAAAATTTTGTTTAATACTGTATTTATCATAAAAAGCGCGAATATGCCCTACAGCTTCATCGGCAGTATCGACAAGTCGAAAAATATTAAAATCTGTATCTTTTATATAATTTTCTTCCAGCATAGATTCGCGCATCCATTCCAATAAACCACTCCAGTATTTAGTACCTACCAAAACAATAGGAAATTTACTTGTTTTTTTGGTTTGAATCAAGGTTAGAGCTTCGAACAATTCATCCATGGTTCCTAATCCCCCGGGCATGACTATAAATCCTTGAGAATATTTAAGAAACATGACCTTTCGAACAAAAAAGTAATTGAAATTCATACTTAGTTTATAATCTACGTACGGATTACTGCCGGTTTCAAATGGCAATTCAATATTAAGACCTATAGATTTTCCTCCTGCGGCTTGAGCACCCTTATTTCCTGCTTCCATAATTCCAGGCCCCCCTCCGGTAATAATACCAAAGCCGATCTTGGTAAGTTTATAAGAAATTTCTTCTGCTAGTCCATAATATTTATTTTCAGGACTGGTACGAGCAGAACCGAATATTGAAACACAAGGTCCTATTTTGGTCATGGTTTCAAATCCGTTAGTAAACTCCGCCATAATTTTAAAAAGCATCCAACTGTCTCTGGTTTTTATTTCATTCCAGTTTTTTTGTTTAAAATTATTAGCAATAAATTCTTTTTTTTCTGAATTATGCATTTTGTATTATTTTTTTATTTAGACAAAATATGTACAGCAAAAATAAAGCATAATAAAAATCTACCATCATAAATTGGCAATGATTTGAATTATAATTTACAATTTTATCCTAATAGGTTCATTATGACGTACATGATATAAGCTTTACATTTATGAAAAAATATATGGGAAAAATAAAAAAAGTATTCTTGAGGATTATAACCATATATTATATTATTTTTGTAGACGTAATTAAGATAAAAGATAGATATGGAAAATAATAGATATGAATTAAATAAAAATTTAGCACAAATGCTAAAGGGAGGAGTAATCATGGACGTATCAACTCCTGAACAAGCAGAAATAGCCGAAAAAGCAGGAGCGGTTGCAGTGATGGCTTTAGAACGAATTCCTGCAGACATTCGTGCTGTAGGAGGAGTTTCACGGATGAGCGATCCGAAAATGATTAAAGGAATCCAAGCAGCAGTAAGCATACCTGTTATGGCTAAAATAAGGATCGGGCATTTTGTAGAAGCTCAGATATTAGAAGCATTAGAAATCGATTATATTGATGAAAGTGAAGTTTTAACACCGGCAGATGATAAATACCATGTAAACAAAACCAAATTTAAAGTTCCTTTTGTTTGCGGAGCTAAAAATCTTGGAGAAGCACTACGAAGAATACAAGAAGGAGCTTCTATGATACGTTCAAAAGGAGAACCGGGTACCGGAGATGTAGTGCAAGCAGTAAGACATCTACGCGCTATGAATGAGGGTATTCGTAGAATTCAGGGATTGCATGATGATGAGCTCTTTAATGAAGCTAAAGAATTGCAAGTACCTTATGAATTAGTAAAATACGTATATGAAAATGGAAAATTACCGGTGGTAAATTTTGCTGCCGGAGGGGTTGCTACTCCAGCCGATGCAGCTTTAATGATGCAATTAGGAGCTGAAGGAGTATTTGTTGGTTCCGGCATATTTAAATCGGGAGATCCTGTAAAAAGAGCTCAAGCCATTGTTAAAGCAGTAACTAATTATAATGATCCTAACATTTTATTAGAAGTCTCCGAAGATTTAGGTGAAGCCATGGTAGGAATAAATGAAGGAGAAATTGAGATACTAATGGCTGAAAGAGGAAAATAAAATAAAGTTTAAACTGATATTAGGTCATTTTGAAAATAATTTTTTCAAAATGACTTTTTTAATTCAAATCGTTAAATATGAATGTAGGAGTATTAGCATTGCAAGGAGCATTTATAGAACATATTCAGATATTGAAAGAATTAGGTATAAGTACATTTGAAATAAGGCAAAAAAAAGATTTAGTTCGATCTATGAATGGCCTAATTATTCCGGGTGGAGAAAGTACTGCGATAGGAAAGTTATTAAGAGACTTGAACATGCTTGATGAGCTAAAAAACATGATCGAAAACGGGTTACCTGTATTCGGTACCTGTGCCGGATTAATTTTACTTGCTAAAAAAGTTGAAGATGGTGGCAATCATTTGGGAGTCATGGATATTACAGCAAAAAGAAATGCTTATGGGAGACAGTTAGGAAGTTTCTTTGTTGAAGAAAATTTCGAAGGAATTGGAACTGTGCCGATGACATTCATTAGAGCTCCGTATATTTCCGAAGTAGGCTCTAAAGTAAAAATATTGGCAGAAGTAAATGGAAATATTGTTGCCGCACAGGAAAAAAGTATGTTGGTAACGTCTTTCCATCCGGAACTAAACTCTTCTCTAAAAGTTCATCAATACTTTTTAGAAAAAGTATGTAGCTAAAATTTTTATGAATAAATCAAAAATAATAAATTATTCAGGAATATTTCTGACTTATTATGCAAACAATGATACCAGTTGTGTACATTCGGCGCAAGATCATTGTTTAATTTATTTGTATTCCGGAAAACTAATTATTGAGGAAAAAGACAAAAAAGAAATTGTTTTAGAACCGGGAAGTTGTGTATTTGTACGAAGAAACTATAATATAAAAATGACAAAAATTAATTCCGGAGATCAGCAATATAAAGGAATTACCATGACGTTAAGACGTAATTTTCTTCGCGATTTTTATTATAAAAGTTTGAAAAAAGATAATGAACCCCAAATCTTTCCCCCAAAAGATAATATATTTATCATCCCCTTACGCCCCGATTTAGTTAGTTTGTTCCACTCTCTTGATCCTTATTTTGACACATCAATTAAACCTTCTAAAGATATTTTAAGCCTAAAAGAACAAGAGGCCATTCTATCCTTATTAAAAATCAATAAAAATTTTTATTCTATACTATTTGACTTTACTGAACCCTGGAAAATTGATATTCTTGATTTTTTAAATGAAAACTATAGGTTTGATTTAAGCATGAAAGAAATTGCATTATATACTGGACGAAGCTTGGCAACTTTTAAGAGAGATTTTTCAAAAGTAAGTGATGTTCCGCCCCGAAAATGGATTATTCGAAAAAGGCTTGAAGTTGCGTATAATATGCTTGAATACAGTGATTTGAAAATAAAAGACGTTTGCTATGAAGTAGGATTTAAAAACTTATCTCATTTTTATAAAGCATTTAAAAAGCAATATGGTTTTTCACCATCTGAAAAACACTAATTAAGCTCTAAAACAAATTTATTTGATCTTCTCGGCAAAAGGAAATTTTTTAACTGGCATTAACTTTGTTTATGTAATCACATATAGAACTTAAAAATCTTTAATTAAAATGTTATGAAAGAAAAAGTAATAATTGTGATGGGGGCTTCCAGTGGAATAGGGGAAGCGACAGTAAAAAAACTTGCAGAAAAAGGTGCAAAGCTTGTTATAGCAGCGAGAAGAGAGGAAAGATTAAAAGCTATTAAGGATTCTTTACCGGGATCTGAAATCGAATACAAAGTAGCGGATGTTTCCAATTTTGATGAAGTAAAAGCTGTAGTTGATTTGGCTTTAAATAAATTTGGAAAAATTGATGTCATCTTTAATAATGCCGGAACAATGCCTTCCTCTTATCTTATAGATGGTAAGCGTGATGATTGGCATGATATGTTACATGTAAATGTATTGGGAGTTCTGAATGGAATTGCTGCAGTTCTTCCTTATTTTGTAAAACAAAAATCCGGTCACATAATTACCACTGATTCAGTGGCAGGGCATTATGTATACCCGGGATCAGTAGTTTATTGTGCAACAAAATCGGCTATACGTGCCATCATGGAGGGATTACGTCAGGAACAACGCGAAAATAACATTAAATCTTCCATGGTATCTCCGGGAGCAGTGCGTACAGACCTTTATCAAACCATGAAAGACGAATCATTAAAAGAAGGTCAGCTTAAAATGCAGAATACAGAAGGATACGGTGTATCTTCTGAAGATATTGCAAATGCTGTTGTTTATGCGATAGATACACCTGTAGATGTATCTATCAGTGAGATAATTGTACGTCCGACTAAACAATCTCTCTAAACAATAAATTGTAAAATAAAAATCTGATTTTTAAAAATAAATATTTATCCAATAAATGATTTATTTAAGTTAAATATTTATATAAATATTTTATATTTAGATTTAATTCTGAATATAAGAAATTAAAGTTAACATAATTTTTTTATTGTTAAATGTAATATATATAGTAGGTTTATATATGATATTTATAAAAATAAAATTGTTTTTTGGGTAAATATTTTTTTAATTTTAGTTAACCCTTATTCGTAAAGAAAGATATCTCCTATCAAAAAAATCAGATAATAAATAAACAAATTCTTATGAAAAATTCAAATCCTCCTAAAATCAGTGATTTTCCACAAGGAAACGAAAATATAGAATATGAACGTTTTTTTTCCGGAAAATCTTGGTTGAAACAACTTACATCTCTAAAAGAATTGAATGTACCTTTATTTAATGTAACTTTTGAGCCTAGTTGTAGAAATAATTGGCATACACATTCCGGTGGACAAATACTTATTGCTATAGGAGGCAAGGGATTATATCAAGAACGGGGTAAAAAAGCACAACTTATGATGCCGGGTGATATTATTGAAATTGCTCCAAATTTGGAGCACTGGCATGGGGCAGCGCCTCATGATTGGTTTTCTCATTTAGCAATTACCTGCAATCCTCAAAATAATCAAAATATTTGGATGGAACCGGTATCAAATGAAGATTATCAACAAGCATTTAACTCAACAAATAAATAAAAAGATAAATTTTTATCCAAAATAAACACATACATAAAATGGATTATATAAAATTAAACAATGGAATAGAAATGCCTATATTAGGCTTTGGAGTATATCAAATATCTCCCAAAGACTGTGTGAAAGCAGTATCAGAAGCAATAGAAGTTGGATACAGATCAATAGACACCGCACAAGCCTATTACAATGAAGAAGAAGTTGGAAAAGCAGTCAAAGCCAGCCATATTGATCGAGACAAATTTTTTATTACCACCAAAATATGGGTTTCAAATGCAGGCTATGATAGAGCTAAGAAATCGGTAGAAGAATCTTTAAAAAAACTTCAAATGGATTACGTAGACTTATTATTAATACATCAGCCATTTGGTGATTATTATGGTTCATATCGTGCCATGGAAGAATTGTATAAAACAGGAAAAGCCAAAGCTATTGGTGTAAGTAATTTTTATCCGGATCGTTTTGTGGACCTTGTTGAACATGTAGAAGTAAAACCGGCAGTAAACCAGGTGGAAACTCATATTTTCAATCAACAAAAAATTGCTCAGCAAATAATGCATGAATACGGTACCCAAATTGAATCATGGGGCCCATTTGCAGAAGGAAAAAATAACTTTTTTACCAACGAAACTTTAGTTTCTTTAAGTCATAAATATAATAAAACCACTGCGCAAATAGCACTTAGATTTTTAATACAGAAACAGGTTATTGTTATACCTAAATCTACTCATAAAGAACGCATGATTGAAAATTTTAACGTTTTTGACTTTAATATTTCAGAAGAAGATCTACATTCCTTAGAATCTTTGGACCAAGAAAAATCTTTATTCTTTTCACATAATGACCATGAGACCGTACGATTTATTTTAAATTACAAAAAGGAACATAATTTATTCTAATATTTAATGATCTTGCAAGTAAAATTTTAAGAAATAATTTATTCCTATGATTTAATAATCAATGTACGGATAGCTATACACAATAGGGGAGATATTTCTAATAAGTGTTTAGGCTAAACTTATTATCTTTAAAATAGTTCTTTTATTGTTTAATACCTAGAAAAATTACCTATGAAAACAATTTTCTTAACGTCGTACATAGCCGGAACCATTGAAAAGCTTGTCGAACTGCTTCAAAATTCTAATAAGTGTTTAGGCTAAACTTATTATCTTTAAAATAGTTCTTTTATTGTTTAATACCTAGAAAAATTACCTATGAAAACAATTTTCTTAACGTCGTACATAGCCGGAACCATTGAAAAGCTTGTCGAACTGCTTCAAAAAGAACAACGTGGAGTAAAAAATATTTTGTTTATTCCTACAGCTGGAAATGTTGAAGAATATACCGGATATATAGATGACGGAAAAAACGCCTTGCAGCAATATGGATTTGAACTTGATATGCTAGATATTGCCCATACCGATTTACAACAATGCCAAACATCTCTTTCAAATGCTCCAATAATTTGTATAAGCGGAGGTAACACATTTTATTTATTGCAGGAACTAAAAAGGAAAAAACTTGATCAGATATTGACTAAGATAATTACACAGGGGTGTTTTTATATTGGAGAGTCTGCAGGGGCAATAATTCTGGCAGCGGATATAGAATATAATAAAATTATGGATGATAGCAGTTTGGCTCCTGATTTGGAAAACTATACCGGACTAAATCTTATCGATTTCTATCCTTTACCTCATTATATTGAAGAACCATTTGTTGAATCAGTCCAGCAAATTTATACAAAGTATAAAGATAATTTAAAATTAGTGCCAATTAATAATCATCAGGCTATAATTGTTAATGACAATACGTATACAATAGTCTGAATAATTTATATATAGAAATATTTTTTGATAAACTTAATAAATAATGAAGAGATTATAGAATACAGTATATTCTATTTATCAAATAAAAAAACTTTTACATACAAAAATAAAATAGAGTGGGAAGAGTAATTTTTAACTTAAAACTTATTATATAATATAAATTAAAAAAAAAGCAATTAATATAAATTAAAAAAAGTAATTGATTTCATCAAATATTACCAAATTAATAAAAAATATAATCGTATGAATAGAATAGAAATTTGTAAAGATAATTTTAAGAAATTATTTAAAGGAGAAGCTCTCAATGGAAAAGGCAATGACCCGGAAATGATGGATATACTGCAAAAATTTATTTTTGGAGAAGTATTTACTATTGGAGATATAGATAAGAAAACACGTGAATTAATAACCTGTGTAGTTCTCACTTCCTTACAGCAATTGCCTCAATTGAAGTCACATGTAAATGCAGCTTTAACCATTGGGGTAACTCCAATAGAAATTAGAGAGGCTGTTTATCAATGCGTTCCAGTCATAGGATTTCCCAAAACACTAAATGCTTTAAGAGTAATAAATGAGGTTTTTACCGAATGTAACATACAATTGCCATTAGAAAGACAAGGCATGGTAATGGAAGACAATCGATATGACGAGGGATTAAAAATACAAGACCCTTTATATGGAAATCGCATTGAAAATCTAATGTCAAAGGTACCAGGAGGAATTGGAGAAAAGTGGCTCAATTTCTAACAGAAGTTTATTTTGGAGATTTTTATACACGAAAAGGATTGAACTTACCTCTTCGTGAATTACTTAATTATTGTGTATTAACTTCTATGGGAGCAGAAGATCAATTGGTATCTCACTACTATGCAAATATAAAAATAGGTAATAGTAAGGAATTATTAGCTGCAGCCATAGTTCAAACTTTGCCTTATATAGGCTTTCCTTTAGCCTTAAAAGGATTGAAAATTATTATAGACTGTTCAGAGAAACCTTTAGAGTCTTAATTATTAACTTTAAAAAAATATTAGCTTAAAAAATAACATTTGTTATTGCAAAGTAATTTTTGAAAAAAATTTACTTTTATCTTATAATTATTAAAATCTACAACGTCGTACATAAAAATAATATCATGTATGGCAGTACATTTTATTACCATATCCTTCATATTATAAAAGCACATAAATTTCTTTTGATGTAATATATACCTTTAATCTATCATTAAAATATAGTACATTTGTTTACTAAATATGATAAAGAATAGGTTTTGGATTCTATTTTAACTTACTAACATAAATAGAAAGTCCATAGATATAATATTCCTTTTAATTAAAATTTTAAATTCAAATAATTTGGGATTTAAGAGAATATTAAAGTTTTTTTCTATTTTTTATTTATTTGTAAATTTATTGGATTATATATAAATGAGTAATTAATTCGTATAAATTTTAATTATAACTTTAAAATAATTAATTAAATAATAAAAATATTATGCTAAAAGCAGGTTTGGTTGGAGCCGGACATTTAGGCAAAATTCATTTGAAATTATTACAACAATCTGAAAAATATGATTTAATAGGTTTTTATGATAGCGATGAAGAAAATGGAAAAAAACTGGAAGAAGAATTCGGTTATAAGTTTTTTCAAAGCTTTGAAGAACTAATAAATCAAATTGATTTATTAGATATAGTAACTCCTACTTTTGCACATTTTGAATATGCCAAAAAAGCCATACAAGCTGGTAAACATTTTTTTATAGAAAAGCCTATTGCCAGATCTTTAGAAGAAGCTGATGAAATCATTCGTTTAGCCCAAGAATATAAAGTGCAGGGTCAAGTAGGACATGTTGAAAGATTTAACCCGGCCTTTACTGCGGCAAAACCTTACATTCAAAATCCAATGTTTTTGGAAATCCATCGCTTAGCAGAATTTAATCCTAGAGGAACCGATGTTCCGGTTGTCCTAGATTTAATGATTCATGATTTAGATATTGTGTTATCGTTGGTAAATTCAAAAGTAAAAGAAATACATGCCAGTGGGGTAGCAGTTGTCAGCAATACTCCCGATATTGCTAATGCTAGAATTGAATTTGAAAATGGGTGCGTAGCTAATGTAACTACCAGTAGAATTTCAATGAAGAATATGAGAAAAAGTAGATTTTTTCAAAAAGATGCTTACGTTTCCATAGATTTTCTGGAGAAAAAAGCGGAGATCATAAGAATTAAAGAAGTTCCGGAACAAGTGCAACCATTTGATATGATAATTGAAAATGCTGAGGGTGAGAAAAAACAAATTATTTTCCAATATCCCGATATTGAAAATAATAATTCCATATTAGACGAGCTGGATTCTTTAGCAGATTCCATTGAAAATAATAAGTCTATTAAAGTAACATTGATGCAAGGAAGAGAAGCTTTACGAGTAGCATTAGAAGTTATGAGACAAATTGAAAATAAAAAATAGAGTGGGAAACAAAGACTATTGTTTTATAATTAAAATGTAAATTATCATTGTATAAAAAAATAAATTCAATGAGCGAAGAAGTTGTAGATCAAGAAAACGATGAAATTCCAAAAGATAAAGCTCCGAATAATTATTTAGTATTTGCGATAATTTGTTCGATTGCTTGCTTTGCACCCGTAGGAATTTTTGCTTTGTTTTATTCGTTACGTGTAAATCAATATTGGGAACAAAAAATGTATTCAAAATCAAAGCGTTCTTCTGCTATTACTCGTTTACTTTGTATATGGACTATAATAGCAGGTATTATATTTTGGATGGGCATTTTATCAGGAGCAATCTATAATATTTTCGGACAGAAATCTCATAATTGATTTGTGATTTTTATATAGTGCATGATTTTTGATTATTATTTTATTTAATTTAATATAACTATGAGAACCGTTATGACTCGAAAGAATATAATTTTTGATAATATTTTATGGAATATTTCTTTTTTTGTGATTCTAGTCTTAAATATTGTGGCGTGTGGAGATAAAGCTACTTTGTCAGACGATGTCGCTCTTAATTCGATAGAAGAATATCTCAAATCCAATCCAATATATGAAACAGCAGATATAACCATCGGTGAAGTTAAGTTTAGCGTTAAAAAAGATAAAAAAAATATTAAAGCATATAAAGAATTAGAAGAAAAAGGGTATCTAATTTTAAATTTAGTAAAACAAAAAAAGAAATTTTTAAGTAAAGACAGTGTATTAACCTATGAAGCTAAATTGACAGATAAAGCTCGTCCATATGTCATTAAACAAAAAAAAGAAACCGTAACGTTGAAATCCTTAGAATATAAACTAGGAGACAAGGAGCAGACCAGATTTGAGTTAACTGGTAAACATTCAGCTAAAGCGGTGATAACTCTTAAAAAAGTAAATACAGATTTTTCAATACTAGGTTACGACAAAAACCCTAATACCAATTTTATAACTAAAACATTTAATTTAAGTTATAAAAAAAATAAAGGTTGGACGGTAACGAAAAGTAAATGATTTATTTTTTCCTTTGATATGTTAAAAAGCTAAAATCATAGGGTTGATTATCATCCTTACCATGAAATTCTTCAAAAATTTTATTCCATTTTGAAAAGTCGATTTTAGGAAAATACGTATCTGCATCCTTTACTTGCGTATGAACTAAAGTAAGTTCCAATATATCAACATAATCCAATGCTTGTTCATAAATAGTTCCTCCCCCTATAATGTAGGGATTTACATCATTTATATGAGCAGTTTCCATTGCTTCTGATAAAGAAGAAAGCAGAATTACGTTTTCCGGTACCTCATATTCGGGATTCGATGAGATCACTACATTTATACGATTAGGAAGAGGACGTCCTAGAGATTCGAAAGTTTTTCTTCCCATAATTATAGTATGATTTTGGGTTAGACTTTTAAATCTTTTTAAATCTTTTGATAAATGCCAAAGTAATTGATTGTCTTTTCCAATTGCATTATTTTCATCTATGGCTGCAATAATGGTCATGTTAATTGAAATTAAAAATAGATTTAAATATATAAAAAAAAGAGCAAAGTATAATTTTTGCTCTTTTTTTATTAAATTTTATAAATTACTTATTTCATTTTATCTAGCCCATCGGAAATGTATTTTACCTGATCTTTAAGACTTTGATTAGGAAATGAAGTAATGGAAGCCTGCTGCTTCATTTGTAATGACACTTGTATAATTTGAAGCATAAATTTACCAAATTCATAATTTTTAGCTTGAGGGTAAACTTTTACAAAAGCATCAACAATATTTTGTGTTTCAGTAGGATAGTTGCCTTGCATGATAGTTTTTAAACTTTCAATATAAGTATCTGCTTCTTCCTGAGATTCAGATGAAATTAATAATTCTAAAAAGCTCTTTGAAATAATTCCAAGTTTAGAATTATCTTTAGTATAAATTGCAGTTTTAGCAATGGCTGTTGACAAATCTTTACCTGGGTTTTTATCATCAATTTTACTTACTAATTCTGAGGCAGCATTCTTATCTACCTTTAAAATAGCTAGTATACAGGCAGCTTTAACACCATAGGAAGGACTATTGAAAGATTTTATAAATAAATTCTTATATTTTGTAGCATCTATTTTTCCTAATTGTTTAATGGCATTTGCCTGAACTAAAGTTTTAGAATCCGAAGTAGCAATCTTTTCTAAGACAGAAGCCGATTTTTGTTTTACGTTAGGATTGGTTTCATCTAATTTTGAAATAGCAAAAGATCGTAATCCTTCAAATTTATCAAAAGAAGCAGCTTTCAATAAAGTTTCCAATGCTCCCGTATGGGAAGTTTGAGCATCAGCTAATTTGCTAAGAGCCTCTTTTCTCGAACTGTATTCAATAGCATAATTATATTGACTTATATATTGCTCAATAGTTTTATCATCAGTTAATTCACAAAGCAATACTCGATCGGGGTTTACATTAACTAATTGAGGCTTGGTTTTATAAGGAAGTTCAAATGTATTCTTGTCAGTAGCTTTAGCCCAAACATGATGGCGGGTTGCTTTTCCGTTTTCATATATATCAATATCCAAAGGGAATTGAAATTTAAGATTTTGAATTTGAGTAAGAGTTACTGAAACTGTTTTTTGTAACTCATTATAATTATAGGCTACTTTTAATTTAGGATGCCCGTTTCCAAAAAACCATTGATTAAAAAACCAGTTAAGGTCTTTACCGCTCACTTCTTCCCAAGCGAGACGAAGCTGATGTGCTTCAGTTGCTTTATATTCATTATTTTTTAGATATACGCTCATACCGGAAAAAAATGCGTCATCTCCTAAATAGTTTCGCAACATGTGAAGTATCAATCCTCCCTTATTATAGCTTACAGCATCTAACATATCCTCTTTGTCTTTATACTGGAATCGTATGAGATCTTTTTCAAAATCTTCTCCACCATACATATATCCTTTACGTTCCTCATCTCTATGTTCTTCTGCATAGTCTTTACCATATTTATGTTCCAGCCATAAATATTCGGAATAATTGGCAAAAGATTCGTTAACAGGAAGATTGGACCAGCTTTCTGTAGTCGCGAGATCTCCAAACCAATGATGGAATAATTCATGGGCTATTACTGGTTCCCAAGTATTTTTATCAATAAGTTGACCGGGTTTTTGTAATGCACTTTCATCATGTAGCGTGCAGGTAGTATTTTCCATTGCCCCACTTATATAATCTCTTCCCACCATTTGACTGTATTTTTCCCAAGGATAAGGGTATTGTAAAATAGTTGAAAAATATTCGATCATTGAAGGAGTGTCTCCGAAAATTTGTTTGGCATAAGGCTCATATTCTTTGTCTACATAATAATCTACAGGAATATTTTTCCATTTGTCTTTTACTATGGAAAATTCTCCTATCCCCATAAAAAATAAATAAGGAGCATGTTTTTTATCAAATTTCCAGTAATCTGTGCGAGTACCATCGGAATTTTTGGTTTGAGTTTTTAAAACCCCGTTGGATAGAGTCACATATTTATCCGGAACAGTTATATATATTTCTTCTGAAGTTTTTTGATTGGGCTTATCTATAGTAGGAAACCAACAGCTGTTTGATTCGGTTTCTCCTTGAGTCCAAATTTGTGTAGGTTTTTCTTTATTTTCACCTCTAGGATTTATAAAATAAAGTCCCTTGGCATCATGAATGGCTTGACTGCCTTTTTGATTAATGGATCCCGGAATTGCAACATATTTAATATAAACTGTATACGTTTCATTTCTTTTATAGGTCTTGTCCAGAGCTATTTTTAATTTAGTGCCGCTGTAAGAATACTTTAAGGATTTATTACCCGTAAGAGAAACGGCGGAAATTTCCATTCCTTTTGCATCTAAAGTTAATGAATCGGTTGGATAAAAGTGTGGCTTTAAAGTTATCCAGGCTTCACCGAAGAGTTTTTCATTAGGGATATCAAACCCTACTTTTAATTTGGTGTGCACTAAATCATTAACCATGGTTGAAGAAGGATGATAATCTGAATAATCCTGAGCTTTCGTAAAATTAATGGCTAAAATAGAAACCAATAAAAGTATACTTTTTTTCATTAAAATTTATTTAAAATTAATTATATATAAAGAAAAATGTGTAGGAAATAATTTTAATTTTTTATTCTAAAAACGCATTTTTTCCATTCTGATTTTTTAAGAATATAAATATACGAGTATAAAAAATATCAGCTAATTTAATTAATTATCTTAATAAACAAAGTTAATAAAGTATTAATACTTAAAAATTGATTTTCCTAATTATAGGATCTTAGAATATATAAGAGTAAAAATTATAAGATGGGTTTTCTAAATATACTTAGATATAAAAACGTCTTATACACTGATTTTTAATTTTTTTTAAGTAGAATTAAGATTTATAAAACTAATAGTAATTTAAAATATATATTCAATAAACTAAAAGTTTAATTCATATAAATTTAATTTTAGTAAAATAAGATTGCGTAATATCTTTAGTAATTTCAGAATAAATTTTATTTTGATTGTAATTTAACTCATGTCGTAAGGCTGAAGAATTCAGCTGAATATATAAAGTTTGGTCATCAATAAATATTCGTTGGGTATGATTGGCTATTATAGACCCCATTAAATTTCTCCATTTTTCTTCCATTTCAAGAATAAGCAGTTTTTCTTCCATACCCAATGCCTTAACCAAATTTTTAATGGCTGAATTGCATGTTTGTTCTTTTCTTCTTAAACTCATTAATGTTAAATTTTCAATTTTAAATAAATAAACTTTTACGCTTTATTCAATTTTTAATTTGATAAAATATATGGTCACTTTAAACAACAGTAAAAGGTATGTATTTCTTTAAATTTAACAATATTTTTTAATCAATCCAAGTTTTATTTCAAATAATTAACTATTTGCAGAAAGATTAAAGTTCGAAAATTCGATAATCGGAACTGATTTGCTGTACTATTTTTTCTGTTCTTTCTTTATGAGTATCTGAAAGAAATATTTGACCGAATTCTTCTTCATGAGCTAATTTCACCAATTGCGCCACTCTGTGATCATCAAGTTTATCAAAAATATCATCCATCAAAAGGACAGGACTTTTTAACGAATATTCTTTAATAGTTTGAAGTTGAGCTAATTTTAAGGCTACTAAAAATGACTTTTGCTGACCTTGAGAACCGAATTTTTTAATGGGATATTGAAACAGCTTAAAAATCAAATCATCTTTATGAATTCCTCCTGTTGTATAAGCAGCTGCCCGATCTTTGTTCAAATTCTCTTTTAGAAGACTATTCATATCTTTTTCTTCCAAATTTGATATATATTGAATGCTTACCTCTTCCTCTCCTTGCGAAAGGGAAGCATAAAACTTGCGGAATTTAGGAACATATGAACTTATGAATTCATTGCGTATTCGATGTATTTTAGTTCCGTTTTCAATAAGTTCGGCATCATAAATCTCTAAGCTTATAGCATCGAAATACATATTGGCCAGAAATAATTTTAATAATGCATTTCTTTGCGCAAGAGCTTTTTGATATCTAAGAATTAGATGGAGATAATCGGGATTGATTTGGCTGATCATTCCATCCATAAACTTTCTTCTATATTCACTTCCCTCACTAATTAAGTTACGATCATAAGGGGAAATCATCACACAAGGATATTTCCCTATATGATCGGAAAGTTTATCGTATGTTTTTGAATTTCGTTTGATTATTTTTTTATGTCCTGATTGAACTTGTATCTTGATATTATCTTCATTATTTTCATCCGTAAAATTTCCTTCAAGAGAAAAAAAAACTTCATGAAAACGAATATTGTTTTGATCTGAATAATTTAAATAACTCTTAGTTAAAGAAAGATAATGAATGGCATCCAAAATATTGGTTTTTCCAACACCGTTATTTCCTACAAAACAATTGATTTTCTCAGAAAAAGTAAAATTTTTTTCTGAAAAATTTTTGAAATTGAATAATCTAAGATTTTTTAGATACATGTATAAGTCTACCTTATTTTCGGATATTCAATTGGATTTACTTCATGCATAATTTCGTATATTTTTTCTATCACATCATCTACTGAAGGCTTTGAAAAATAATCTCCGTCTGATCCATAAGCCGGCCTATGATCCTTAGCCGTAATAGTTTTCGGAGCTGAATCTAAATATTGAAATCCATTCTGCTCTTCAAGTATTTTTTGCAAGATATAAGAGCTGGCTCCCCCTGATACATCTTCATCAGCTATTACCAAACGGTTTGTTTTTTTCAGGCTTTCAACTATTTCATGACTTAAATCAAATGGAATTAATGATTGAATATCAATGATTTCAATATCAATACCTAAAGCTTCTAATTCTTTAGCAGCTTCTGTAACAATTTTCCATGTAGCCCCATAAGTTACTACAGTTATATCTTTACCTTCTCGCGTAATATCAATTTTTCCTACCGGAGTGGTAAATTCTCCTAGATTGGAAGGTAGAGGTTCTTTTAATCGATAACCGTTTAAACATTCAATAAGTAAGCACGGTTCTTCCGACTGTATCATAGTGTTGTAAAATCCAGCCGCTTGTACAAAATTTCTTGGTACCAATATATATATCCCTCTCAAGTAATTAATAATTCCTCCCATAGGAGATCCAGAATGCCATATGCCTTCCAATCTGTGGCCTCGTGTACGGATAATCAAAGGTGCCTTTTGCTTTCCTTTGGTTCGGTAACTCAAAGAAGCCAAGTCATCGCTCATAGTTTGTATTCCATAAAGTACATAGTCCAAATATTGTATTTCAGCAATCGGCCGTAAGCCTCTCATGGCCATTCCCATTCCTTGACCTATTATGGTGCTTTCACGAATTCCGGTATCTGATATTCTTGTAGAGCCATATTTTTCTTGTAACCCCTCAAATCCTTGGTTGACATCACCAATTTTGCCAAGGTCTTCGCCAAAAGCAATAATTTCCGGATATTTTTCAAAAAGTTTATCAAAATTATCTCTTATAACAATCCTGCCATCCACCAGATCCGGATTTTCATTGAATATAGGGGGAACATATGGGACATGTACTGCAGAAAATTGTGTGTCTGTATATAATTTAGAATTATAATTTTCGCTTTCTTTATTAAAGACGATCGTATACCAATTTTGTAAATTAGTTTTAGCTTGCGAATCTTCTTCGCGCACTATGCGGAAAACTTTACGTATAAAATGGAAGATGTCTTTTTTGTAAGGAAGAGGAATTTGTAGGAAATTTTCCTTTTCTAAATTTATAAATGCTTTTTTTACGCTATTTTCAGCTAAATCTGTTATTAAAGATAAGGCATTGTTTTTAAGGACATCTATGTCAGAACGGAACTTATTCCATTCGTTTTTTTGATGTTCCTTAACCATTTGCTTAACTTCATCTTCTAAATGTGTTAATTCTTCCTCAGTGGCAACCTTTATTTTCTGATTATTGATCTGATCGTAAGTTTCATAATCAATAATCCATTCCCTGAATTTTTTAATACAGTCATATTCCTTTTCCCATTCTAGCCTTTCAGCAGATTTATATCTTTCATGAGAACCAGAGCTTGAGTGACCTTGAGGCTGAGTGAGCTCACAGACATGGATAATAACAGGTATATGTTTTTCTCTTGCGAATTTTTCAGCTTGTGCATAAGCTTCAATCAATTCCGGATAATCCCATCCGTGGGCTGTGATGATTTCACAACCTCTGGAATTTTCATCATGGGTACGTTTAAAGCCTTGTAAAAGTTCAGAAAAATCATCTTTTGCCCTTTGCTTAGAAGATTCTACAGAAATTCCATAGCCATCATCCCAAATGGAGAGAACCATAGGAATTTGTAAGGCGCAAGCAGCATTCAAGGCTTCCCAAAAATGTCCTTCGGAAGTGCTGGCATCTCCGATGGTTCCGAAAGCAATTTCATTTCCATGATGTGAAAATTGAATTTTATCTTCGAGTTCAGGACAATTTCTATAAATTTTTGAAGCATAAGCCAATCCGAATAATCGAGGTATTTGTCCGGCAGTAGGAGATAAGTCTGCGGCATTATTTTTTTGTTCCGTAAGAACTTTCCAATTGCCTTCATTATCTACTAAATGGGTAGCATAATGACAATTCATCATCCTTCCACCTGATTCCGGTTCTCTTTCTTCGTCTGTATCAGCATAAAGCTGAGCAAAATAATTTTCAACCGTAATTTCACCCACCGCAAAGGCTATTGTTTGATCACGATAATATCCGGAACGAAAATCTCCATTTTTGAAAACTTTTGCCATCGCAATTTGTGGAAGCTCTTTACCGTCTCCTAATATTGCAAATTTAGCCTTTCCAGAAAGAACTTCCTTTCTTGCTAACAAACTGCTATATCGACTGATTAAGCACAATCGATAATCGTTAAGCACTTCTTTTTTAAATTCTTGAAAGCTTAAACTAGCTTCTGATACAGTTGAATTTATTTCTTTAATCACGAACTATTTTTTAAAAAAAAACAAAGTTACAGATTTTATTCTAACTTAAGCTTTCGAACAATAGTTATATAGGTAAAATTTTTTTTGAAAAAAATACTCATAATTTTTATTATATTTATTTTACAAGCTGAAGAATTAATTTATTGGGAAATTAAAAAATTAAGTCAAAAATTATATAGTTAAATTAAGTCTGTTAACCATTATAATTAATAAAATAATAGATAATAGTATTCATTGATGGAGTTAACGTAGATTAGTTATAATATTCAACCAAATAAAAATATAAATTTTTGTATAGCAGAACTTACAGAGTCTTTGATTATATGCCAGAAAAGAAAGGTAAATAAAATAATTTTAAATTAAATCAGGCTAATTTTAAAGATATTAATTTTCACTTATTTGAACGTTTTTTTGAAAGGGAGTAACCAAGAAATATAAATGGGAAGCTATGAAACCAATCCAAAAAAGATACCCTCCTAGATGAAAACGTTCTTTCATAATTTTATGTTCGTAAACAGTTGAAAAATCATGATAGGTGTAGGCTAAACCTAAACAACTTAGAAGTAAAAATAAAAAAAAGATAAGTCTGGATACGGATAAGTGACATAAACGTTTAACCATATATTGCAATAAAATAAAAAATAATTGTAAAGCAAAAATTATCAAAGCTGTTTTCCACCATACTTTTAAAATCTTATATTCTCCGCGAAACAAATTGATTCCCATACGTCCTATCCAAGACATTTTAGAAAGTAATAATCCGATAGATATGGAAAGTACTAACTCGAAAAGTACTAATAGGGATAATCTTTTCATAATATTTGATTATGGCAATAGGCTTATTTCACTATATGTGGTAAAAATAAAAATAAACTATGAAATGAATAAATTTTTCGATAAAATAATTAATCTTTCCAAGCAATACCTTGTCTAATTAAGATAAGCAAATAGAAGCAAATTTGTGAACAAAAAATCAAAAAAAAATAGCGCTTAATAAATAAAAAAAACACTTGGAATCAATTAATAAAAACATATATATTTGAAGCCATTTTACTTATAAATATGGGCACTATGAGAAATTAGGTTAGGATATTCGATAAAGTTCAATGAAACGAATGTATACTGAATTAAATTTAATAATTAGTTAAGAAAAATTATAGAGAAGTGCTTTATGATAAAAAAATATTAATTTAAAAATTAAAATGATGAAAACAGTAAGAAAAATTTTAACAGGAATTTTGTTAGGAAGTATTTTAGTATCATTTACAAAATTTCCTTTAGATTCATCCCCCAAAGAGAAGGAAAATGATCCCAGAAAAGAATTAGCAAATTTTCCAGAGGCAAGTACTGGTATGGTCAGACATGTAATTCTTTTAGATAAAAAAACAAATGAAAATTTATATAAAGTAGAAATTATCCCGGGAAAAGTAATGAAAGTAGATTGTAACAAACATACTTTAATGGGAAAAACAGAGGAAAAAGAATTAGAAGGATGGGGATATACCTATTTTGAATTTTCTTCAGATGGAGAAACTCTTTCAACACGTATGGCATGCCCAAATTCAAATGATGTTGAAAAATTTGTTTCTTCACAATCTACAAATGTCAGCTACAATAGTAAATTACCGATCGTTATTTATGCGCCTAAAGGGTATACCATTAAATATAGAATTTGGGAAGCAAGTAAGGAGAAAAATGCCTCAGAAAAATAATTAAGATAAAAAAAGGATTTCTTTTTAGTTAATTCAAAAAAGAATCCTTTTTTACTTTGAAAAAAATATTATAATTTAAGATAAAAATAGCAATTTATTGATTATAAAATTAAATGTTACTACATACACTTTTATTACATGGGGTTAGAATATCCTTTCTATTTGAATATAAAAATTCCTAGTATTATCGGAAACATTATCTGGTGTATCATTGTTGTCAACTATTACAAAATAAAAAATTCTATACCATTTTTTATCAACGACTAGTTGTACCATAATTACTTCCAAATCGTTGCTAGTACCTACAATACCTGCTGTTGGTGGTGCCGATAAGGATTGATTTTTTCCGGCATTTCCATACACACCATCATCTAAATCTGCAAAATTATTTGGAGCTATTACTATATTTGAACCTGAAGTAATGGTTGCACTGGCTAAAGTCGAATACCAAACTTTGACAGGAGATGATGATATATTTACTAGCCGAGGATTATAAGTAACTGTACCAGAACCTTTATTAGCATTGTCTAATAAATATATATCCAGCCTTATCTTTCCATCAAGGACTGGTAAATTATTAATATATTTACTTAAAAAATAGTCTGGCAAATTTTTATGACTTCCCCAATAACCAGTAGGATCTCCTATACTTGGATCAATATTTGGGCTAATATAAGCTATTTTTTCACCCACCGCTAAATCGTCTCCCATACCCACTTTTGCACTACAATTTTGTCCACCAATTTTAATTTCAAAAGTAGTGGTATTAGGACTGGAACTTGTTGGCGTACCTGTAATATTATACTGTATAACACCACTTCCTTTATTCAAATGTCCTGGATCAAGAGTGGCTGTTAAGCCATTTATCGGGCCTATTTTTTGTGCTCCGTATATACCTTGGTTTCCTCCTGTATAAGGTACTGTCATAATACCGTTATAAGGAACATTTAAAGTATATGTTCTCGGATTAATCAACACGGAATTACACGTAATACTTTCTACACTTGCTGAAATCAGTGGACGTGAATCTAACGTAACCCATTGATTTCCTATCCAAACTGTATAACCAGTATAAGGAAAGCTATCATTTGCTCCATCATTATAAACTAATAAGCCCTTAGCCGGTTTAGGAATAGTTGTGCTATCAGTAGATGAGATTAAAGAAACACGAGGGCCTAAAAAACCTTTTTTATATCCAGGATTTAAATTGTCAACATTTATTTCAAAAATTGAAGAAGAATCTGGGGTATTGGTTCCTATACCTACACTTCCATTATTAGTAATTACAAAATCATTGGTTTGCTGAGCAGGAGTAGGGTCACCCACTTTCGGATTATCCTTGGCTCCATCTACATGGAAGATAGCTTTGGGGTTATCTGTATTTACACCGACTTGGCTATATACGGATAAAGGAATTAATAGCATTCCTAAAAAAATAAATTTAGTTTTCATACATTGAGATTATTTATTAAAAGATTATTAATGTAAAAGTGTTTTAATGATATAAATAATTTTAAGGTTTTTATTTTAGTTTTTAAGTGTTTAAATAAAATTATGCATATAGAGTAATATTAGTGTTAATTGAATTATAATAATATTTGATTCAAATTTAATTATTTATTTTTAAAATAAAATAGTATATCTACTTGATTATGCTGTTTGTTTTAATAAAATATTAATTTTTTATTATTTTATTATATTATTTTTTTGAGATATACCAAGAAATATTTAATAAATCCTTTACAGATATGGCTTTCGTATTTTAAAGAGGAAATAAAAAAAGAAAGGTTATAATTTCTAATAAAGTAAAGAAATCATTTAAAATTATTATAAGATAAGTTAAAAAATGAATATACAATAGGCAAATTCAAACTTTAATTTTAAATTGCTTAGGTATAAATATTTATAAGCCTGAAGAATATGTTATTAAATTAAGAATTTAAGAAGTTTGTAAAGGAAAAATTGCTTTCCATACACTAATTAATATAAAAAAGGATTCCTTTTTAGTTAATATAAAAAAAGAATCCTTTTTGCTTTAAAATTATACTACACTATACTAAAACCTTACAACTTGATTGATCAGACAATCAAATGTAAATCTATGCCTATTGTTATAGTTTATTAATATACTCTGTGAATTGTGATATAAAATTTCCTGGTATTATCGGAATCATCATAAGGCGTGTCTTTATAGTCAACTACCGAAAAAAAAGTAAGCTTATACCATTTTTCATTGATAACAAGATCTACCATTATATTTTCTTGATCACCAACTACACCATCGAAGTTATATATGGGAGACGGTTGATTAGATCCTTTATTTGCATATAAGCCTTCACTAAATGATGCAAAGCCGCCGGGTGCTAATATTACATTTGCGCCTGAAAGATTTGTATTAGAAGCTGTAGAGGAGTACCAAATTTTAACTGGGTTTAGCGTAATATTTATAACACGAGGATTAAAAGTAATTGTTCTAGACTCATTATTTGCATTGTCCGTCATATATATATCCACTCTTAATTTACCATCTAAAATGGGTAAAGTACTATCAAAGTTACTTAAATAATTACTTACTTTATAACCTTTGGCAGAGTCCTTAACTGCCACTATACTTGGGTTTATATTTTTGGTAACGTAAGATTTATACTGACCAACACCTACATCACTTCCTGAACCGACAGTTGTACTACAATTAACACCACCTAATTTAAAAGTAACATAAGTAGCGGATTGTGTTATTGCCGTACCCTTAAAAGAATAATATACTTCACCATCTCCTTTTTCGAAATGTCCTGGTTTAAGAGTTGCCGTAAACCCATTAAATGGTCCAATTTTTTGAGCTCCATATACACCTTGGTTTCCTCGCGTATAAGGTACTGTCATTATACCCTCATAAGCAGTACCTGGTGTAAATGTACTTGGGGTAATATAAACGGAATTACAAGAAATATCTTCTACCTTACCGGGAATAAGCGGGCGAGCATCTAACGTTTCCCATTGATCTCCTACCCATACAGCATATCCGCTATAAGGGAAGTTAGTATTTTCTCCGGTATTATAGACCAATAAACCCTTGGTCGGGTTAGGAACAGTTTTGTCATCAGTAAATGACGTTAAGGAAACACGAGGGCCTAAAAACCCTTTTTTATTATCGGAATTTAAATTGTCAACATTTATTTCAAACATTGAAGAAGGATCGGGGGTATTGGTTCCTATACCTACACTTCCACTGCTAGTAATAACAAAATCATTAGCTTGTTGGGCAGGAGTGGGGTCAGTTGCATTTGGATTATCCTTAGCTCCATCTACATGGAAGATAGCTTTGGGGTTATCTGTATTTACGCCAACTTGGCTATATACGGATAAAGGAATTAATAGCATTCCTAAAAAAATAAATTTAGCTTTCATACATTGAACTTATTTATTAAAAGATTGTCTAGTGTTGAAATTTTCAACGAGATAAATAATATTAAGGTTTTAAATAGTTTTTAAGTGTTAAGATTAAATTTTACATATTTTAGTGTTAAAATTGTTTTAATAGTATTTAATACAAATTTAACTATTTATTTTTAAAAATAAGGTAATATATTTATTGATTATGTAATTTTTTTTCAATAAATGTTCATTTTTTTTATTTTATTGAGTTGTTTATATTTGGTATTTTGATAGAGAATTCTAGTAAATCCTTTACGAATGTGACTCACCAATTTTCTATAAATTAATTGAAAAAGAAAGGGTTTATTTACACTTATAATTTTAAAGCATTATAAGATTAAGTGAGAAAGTCATTTCTTTTGAAATTTAAATTACAATTTATAATTATATTTTTTATAAAGTGTAATAATGAATATTTAAAAGCTAAGATAATTTGAAGTACTTAATTTGTAAATTCAGTTTTCTTATAATCTATTTCTATTTTTGCATTAACTAATATAAATATAACCTAGCTCAAATCGTCCTTTAATATATAAGCAATAATTTCGTTTTAAGATAAAAATACCACTCTTTTAATACGTAAATACGGTTTATTATTCGTTTTTATTTTCATAATAAACATAACGTTTGCACAAATAGCAGAAGTTGTATGTTTATCTCAATTGAAAGTATAACCTTCGTTTCTTAGATGAAATTTACAATTATTAGCCGAAAAAATGAATATCGATGTAGCCGGAGCATCATTTGTGTAAGCCTAATTATGGAATAATTCCATCTTTTCCTGGGCCATGGAAATATATGGAGTACACAACCCTAGAGAGGACAAAAGTAAATTCGGGTACTCTTTTGAAAATGTGCTAAAAACACAGAGTTTACTATGGAGCTCAGTCAATCGGTAAAAAGACAAGAAAAATAGGTAATAGATAGAAAATAAATTTTTTAAAGAAATAACGATACAGGAATTTGAAGAAATCTTACGAAGCAAAAGATCATTGCAAGAAATTATATATCCGGTCTTATTAAAAAATACACAATTATCAGTATAAAAGAATTTCAAAGCTGGTTTTAGCTCATAAAAATATAGCTGAAAAAAGCCTTATATGCAATTAGGTGATTGCAAATTGAACTAAATGAAAAAAATATGAAGTAAAAAAATTAATAAATAATAAGAATGGTATAAAAATTTTATTAAAAATTCCAGCTGTAAGTAGAGTTGAAATGATGGAAGAGACTAATGAAATTAGAAATATACTATTACTAAAAATTTTGAAAAAGGCTTTAGAAAGAAGACCCGATATTAATATTACTAATTGGCAAATCGATAATTTTTATAAAAACTATATTTACCAAAAAATCACAAAAATTATCGGGTCTTAGATTTCCGTAAGTTTTAAACAAATTTAAAGTTCTATAAGAAAATCTTATGGGATTTGGAGTAAGTTTTATTGATCTTTTTTTACGAAAATCAAGAAAATATAAATTCCTCTGTTCACAATAATGATTATTAACTATTGTAGTCTTTCAACATATATATTAATCCTCCAAAAGTCATCATCCAATGTGTCGGTATCATTATTGTCTACAAATGCAAAATAAGATATTCGATACCATTTTTCATCCAATTCAACGTCTACTGTCAGCCCTTCTGTATCTGTGAAGTCCGGTGAAAAATTAATTACACCTCCATTCTGTCTGTACATGTTTCTTCCAAGGTTAGCCCATATACCGTCATCAAGATTAGCCCAAGCCTTTGGCGCCAAGACTAAATTTCCAGCAGATTTAAAAGTAGCACTTGCTCGAGCTGCAAACCAAAATTTTAATGGTTTATCTGTTATATTTACTAGTCTAGGATTGTAAGTAGTATTACCTGCACTTACATTTGCAGGGCTAAATAGATATGCATCCACTCTTAATTTATTTCCTATAACAGGCAATTTATTATCATAATAACTTAAAAAATATATAGGATTGTAATTATTAGCGCTTCCACCAGATTCTCCAATTGATGCTTTTAATCTATTAGTAGAATAATAAATTTTTTCACCTACAGCGAGACCTTCTCCTGATCCAATATTTGCATCACATCCTTGATTACCCATTGATATTTTAAAGTTGGTAACAACTGGACTCGTAACCGTTGGTGTTCCTTTGATTAAATAACGTAAAGCACCACTCCCAATATTTAATTGCCCACTCTCGAGAGTAGCTGTTAAACCGTTAACTGGACCAAGAGTCTGGTCGTTATAGATGCCTCCGTTCCCTCCTGTATAAGGTACTGTCATAGTCCCTGTAAAAGCTGTTCCCGATTTGTATAATTTAGGATTTAAAGTAACAGAGTTACAAATAAACTTATCTATAGATGCTGGAGAAAGGGTACGTCCTTCTAATGATTTCCATTGAGAACCTTGCCAATATATATATCCATTATATGGGAAGTTAGGATTATCTCCCAAATTATAAACTAATAAGCCCTTAGCCGGTTTAGGAATAGTTGTGCTATCAGTAAATGATGTTAAGGAAACACGAGGGCCTAACAAACCTTTTTTACTTCCGGATTTTAAATTGTCAACATTTATTTCAAAAATTGAAGAAGAATCTGGGGTATTGGTTCCTATACCTACACTTCCATTATTAGTAATTACAAAATCATTGGTTTGCTGAGCAGGAGTAGGGTCACCCACTTTCGGATTATCCTTGGCTCCATCTACATGGAAGATAGCTTTGGGGTTATCTGTATTTACACCGACTTGGCTATATACGGATAAAGGAATTAATAGCATTCCTAAAAAAATAAATTTAGTTTTCATACATTGAGATTATTTATTAAAAGATTATTAATGTAAAAGTGTTTTAATGATATAAATAATTTTAAGGTTTTTATTTTAGTTTTTAAGTGTTTAAATAAAATTATGCATATAATAATATTAGTGTTAATTGAATTATAATAATAATTATTTCAAATTTAATTATTTATTTTGAAAATAAATTAATATATTTATAAATTATGTGATTTTTTTTTATAAATGTTAAATTTTTTTTATTTTATTAAAACAATATATTTAAGATTTAAATGAAGAATTTTAGTAAATTCTTTATGAATGAGACTTATCTATTTTATAGATAAATTAAAAAAACTTATAGGCTCTTGTATAAAAAAAATAATTAAAAATTATTATAGAATTAAGGTAGAGAGTCAATTTTTTTGAAATTTAATTACAATTTATAATTATTGTTTTTTTATAAAGTACAACATTGAATATTTAAAATCTAAGATAATTCGGAGTACTTAATTTATAAATTCATTTTTTTTCTAATCTATTTCTAATCTTGCATTAACGTAAATATAACCTGGGTCAAATCGTCCTTTAATATATAAGAAATAATTTTGTTTTGAAGACAAAAATAACACTCTTATAATGCGTAAATACGGTTTATTATTCGTCTGCATTTTTATAACAAGCATAACATTTGCACAAACAGCAGAAGTTATACGTTTGACCCAATCGCAGGCAGAAGCCTTGTTTCTTAGGCAAAATTTACAATTATTAGCCGAAAAAATGAACATCGATGCAGCCGAGGCATCCATTGTACAGGCAAAATTATGGGATAATCCTAACTTTTCCTTAGGCGATGTAAATTTATGGAGCACTAAATCCCAGCGAGAACAAGAGCAAATTCCGGCACTTTTCGGAAAATTTGCTAAAAATACAGAATTTACCATGGAGCTCAGCCAACTGGTAAAAACGGCAAGAAAAAGAGGTAAATTGATAAATAGGGAAAAGGTTTCAAAAGAAATAGCTGT
Source organism: uncultured Apibacter sp. (assembly GCF_946479295.1). Lineage (NCBI taxonomy): Bacteria > Pseudomonadati > Bacteroidota > Flavobacteriia > Flavobacteriales > Weeksellaceae > Apibacter > uncultured Apibacter sp. Next base: position 15,414 of record NZ_CAMLFD010000013.1, on the reverse strand, counting down.
GCAGGAATTTGAAGAAACCCTACGAGGCTTAAAACTAGAAGTTAGAAAATCACTCCAAGAGATCCTATATTTACAGTCTTATCAAAAAATACTCAGTCATCAGCAAGAGGCCCTTTCAAGGCTGGTTGCTGCCTATAAAAATCAAGTAGCTCAAGGGAATATAGCCAAAAAAGACCTTATACGCCTCCAGTCATCACAACTCGAACTAAATGGAGAAATCTATGAAGTAAAAAACAATTTCAATGAACAACAGAAAATTATAAAAAGTTTGTTGAATATTCCACCCGTTAATACAGTTGAAATAATAGAGGAAAACAACGAAGTTAAAAATCCGGATGATATATTATTACCAAAAATTTTAGAAGAAGCATCAGAAAGCAGACCCGATATAAAAATAGCTAATTTGCAGATCGATTACTTTGACAAAGATCTCATATACGAAAAATCACAAAAAGTACCGGATCTTACCTTTGCTGTAAACTATGACCGCATCAGCGCACCCTGGAAAGATTTTATAGGGTTTGGAGTAAGCTTTGATCTTCCTTTTCTAAACAGAAATCAAGGAAATATAAAAATAGCCCAGGTAAACAAAGAACAAAGTAAATATCAAGCCCAACAAGTAGTAAATACAGCACAGCAAGAAATTTCGGAAGCCTATAATAACTATTCCGCAACCTATCATTTATTTAAAGATATTCAAAAAGAAAATATCTCCGATGATTTAGACTCAATGCTTGATGCCTATACCAGAAATCTAATGAGCAGAAATATAAGTATGCTCGAATTTATAGACTTCATTGAAGCATATAAAACCAATAAAGAAACCCTACTAAATACACGCAAAAATCTATATACACAATTTGAAGAATTACAATATACCGTTGGAAAAGAAATAAGATAAACCCCATGAAAAAAAATATTTACCTACTTTCAAGTCTGGCACTTGCGTTATCCTGCACCGGTGTCAAAGATAAAGACACAAAAGTTCAGGACGATCCGGCAATAAATCAGTCTTTCTTAAAGCATGTAAAGACGATAAAAGCAGAATTAAAGCCACAAGAAGAGGAGCTTACGCTTACAGGAAAAGTAGAATACGATCCGGATAAGATTGTAAACTATGTACCCCTGATAAATGGAGTAGTAACAAAAACATATTTTTCATTGGGAGATCAGGTAAAACGCGGACAAGTTTTGGCAAATGTCAAAAGTTTGGAAGTTAACTCATTACATTCCGAAAAATCTAGTTTGCAATCTGAGTTGGAAGTTGCAAGAAGAGAATTGAAAAGCGCTGAATCCATGTATAAAGACAATATGTTGTCAGAAAGCGAATTAGTAGAAGCAAGAGGAAAAGTAAAACAAGCGGAAGCGGCCTTAAGAAGAGTTCACACAGATATGTCCGTTATAGGCTCTAACAGTAGTGGAGCTTCTTCAATCCTTTCTCCGATGAGCGGATATATAATCAGCAAAAATATTACCTCAGGAAGCACTATTTCCCCCGACGCAGAGCCAATATTTACAGTTGCAGACCTTAGTAAAGTATGGGTAATCGCCAATGTATATGCAAGTAATTTACAATTTGTGAAAGTAGGAATGCCGGTAGAAATGACCTCTTTGTCTTATCCGGGAGAAGTGTTTCAGGGAACCATACAATCCGTATCCCAAGTTTTCGATACCGAAGAAAAAGTATTGAAAGCTCGAATTATCATGGAAAATTCAGATTTAAAATTTAAGCCCGAAATGTCCATGACTATAAAGCTAAAAAACAATACCGAAAATATGAAAGTTTCCATACCAATAAGCGCTCTTATTTTCGATGATGATAAATACTACGTTATAGTAGAAGAATCCAAAGAAAATTTCAAAGTAAAAGAAGTGCAGCTTCAAGGTCACAATGAAGAAACGGCCTATATATTATCTGGGCTTTCCGAAGGAGAAAATGTGGTGGTAAAAAATCAATTACTCATTTATTCAGGATTAAAAAACAAATAACAAAACATGCATAAGTTTGTTGAAAAATGTATAGCTTTTTCATTAAGGAATCACCTATTGATACTATTTCTTAGTGTAATACTTTTTATAGCGGGAATAGTATGCTACATAAACACACCTATTGAAGCATATCCCGATGTTACCAACACAAGGGTAAGAATCATAACTCAATGGCCCGGAAGAAGTGCCGAAGAAATTGAAAAGTTCGTAACGCTTCCCATAATGAGGGAAATGAATACCATTCCTAAAAAGACCGATGTACGATCTACCTCACTTTTCGGCTTATCGGTGGTTACTGTTATTTTTGAGGATGGAGTAGACGATTTTTTTGCCCAACAATATGCCTCAAACCGTATGCAGGACCTGAACCTACCCGAAGGCGCAGATCCTTCTATAGAACCGCCTTCCGGCGCTACCGGGGAAATCTACCGATATACCCTTAAAAGCGATTTGCCGGTTCGTGAAGTTTCCGCACTCAATGAATGGGTCGTAGAACGAGAGCTATTATCAGTTCCTGGGGTTGCCAGTATTGTAAGTTTTGGAGGAGAAGAAAAATGCTATGAAATAAAAGTTAATCCTACAGAATTGTCAAATTACGGACTTTCTCCTTTAGAAGTCTATGAAGCAATTTCCAAGAGCAATATAAATGTGGGAGGAGATGTTATCCAGAAAGGGAGCCAGGCTTACGTGGTGCGAGGCGTTGGATTATTAGATAACATTAAGGATATTGAAAATATATTGATTGAGGTAAAAGGAAGCACTCCGATACGAGTAAAGCAAGTGGCAACAGTTTCTGTTTCGTCAAAACCACGATTAGGACAAGTAGGTTTTGATGATCGAGACGATGTGGTTCAGGGAATCGTAGTGATGCTAAGAGGACAGAATCCCGGAGATGTTATCAAAAATTTGAAAGTAAAAATTGCAGATTTAAATGATCGAATTTTACCCGAAAATGTAAAAATAGAACCTTTTTTGGATCGTACCACCTTAGTCGATGCAACGGTACATACCGTTATGAAAAACTTAATTGAAGGAATAACGTTGGTATCCATAGTTGTATTTATTTTCTTATTCAATTGGAGAACAACAGTAATTGTAGCAACTGTAATTCCGTTATCTTTTTTATTTGCCATTATTATGCTTCGCATACAGGGGCTACCGGCCAATCTTATCTCTATGGGAGCACTCGATTTCGGATTGTTATTAGAAGGTACCTTGGTTATCGTGGAAATTATATTTGTCTCGATGGTAAAACGGACAGAAGAGCTGGGAGGAGAGCGTTTCATAAAAACTTCGAAAGGTGGTCTCATTAAAAAAAGCGCCGGGGGAGTTGCTTCTCACATATTCTTTGCACAAGTGATTTTAGTAGTTGCCTTGTTTCCAATCTTTTCATTTCAGAAAGTGGAAGGAAAGATGTTTTCACCCTTAGCCTTCACATTAGGATATGCCTTATTAGGCTCGCTAATTTTATCTTTGACCTACGTACCGGTAATGTGTAAGGTATTACTTACAAAACCGGTTAAAGAAAAAACGAATCTGATTAGTAAGACCTTCTCTTCAGGACTATATAAAATTTATGAATTTGCCTCTCGTCACCGCAAAGGAAGCATTATTGCATTTTGCATACTACTCCTCTTATGTGTTATCCGATTTAGCTTTTGGGGGACAGAATTTATCCCAAGCATGAATGAAGGCGCTATTTACATACGAGCAACTCTGCCCAACAGCATTAATCTTGACGAATCTGTGAAAATTACTAAACAGATGAAGAAGAAGTTGAGAAGCTTCGATGAAGTACAATTTGTATTATCGCAAACAGGACGTCCCAATGACGGTACAGACCCTACCGGATTTTTTAATATAGAATTCCATGCACAACTAAAGCCTGAAAATCAATGGAAAAAGAAAATAAAGAAAGAGGAACTAATCCGAGAGATGAAAGATTCCTTAGATATTTATCCCGGTACGGTTTTCGGATTTAGTCAGCCGATTCAAGATAATGTAGAAGAATACGTAGCGGGAGTAAAAAGTTCACTCGTAATTAAAATATATGGAGATGACCTCCAAAATCTAGAACAAATTGCAGATAAGGCGGCCTCCGTCATTGAAAAAGTGAAAGGAGTAGAAGACGTAAACGTATTTAGGAGCATCGGATTACCCGAATTGCAAATACGATTGTCTGAAGATCGCATGGCACGTTATGCAGTTTCAATGGCTGACGCTCAGGCAGTGGTAGAAATGGCTATCGGAGGAAAAGCAGCAACCCAATTTTACGAAGGAGAAAAAATATTTGATGTAAGAGTTAGATTTCAAAAGGAATACAGAGATAACGAAGACAAGATCGGAGAAATTTTAATTCCGACGATGGACGGAAAACATGTGCCTTTAAAAGAAATTGCTGATATAAAATTTGTAACCGGTCCCACCTTTATTTACAGAGATGGAAGCAGCAGATATATAGGAGTTGGATTTAGTGTTCGCGATCGTGATTTAGGATCTACGATCAAAGAAGCACAAGAAAAAGTAAATCAAGTAGTTAAGTTAGGTCGTGGTAATCGTATGGTTTGGGCAGGAGAGTTTGAAAGCCAACAAAGAGCGACTCAACGATTGATGATTATAGTTCCTTGCGCATTAATATTGATATTATTCTTGCTTTATATGAATTTCAGAACCATCAAAGATACTTTGATTGCTGCCAGTGCAATGCCTTATGCTTTTATCGGAGGATTTATTTCCCTTTGGCTGACCGGTACTATTTTTGGTATTTCAGCAGGGATAGGCTTTATTATATTATTTGGAATTACTGCCATTGACAGTATTTTGCTAATAGCCCTAATGAAGAAAAAGATGAATACGACGGGAAATTTAAGACTGGCTATAGACAGTGCCGTAAAAAGCAGAATACGTCCCGTATTGATGATTGCCCTTATGGGTTCCATGGGATTGCTACCTGCAGCCATGTCCAATGGAATGGGTTCAGAAGTACAAAAGCCATTGGCAATTATGATTGTTGGAGGTATTATAATATGTATGCTTTTATCTTTTACTATTTTACCACAAATTTTTTACTTTGCTTACAGAAAGAAGCGAAGAATTAAATCATAAAATAGTAACTTTAAGAAGCAAAAAATTAAAATATGGAGTTGTTATTGATTGAAGATAATAAGAAGATCAGTGAGTTTATGGTCAAAGGGCTGGAAGAAAGCGGCTTTTCGGTAACATTGGTAGAAAATGGAGTTGATGCCAGAAGACGTTTACACGAACCCGGTTGGAATATTATCTTGTTGGATATTATGTTGCCAGATATTGACGGAATGGAATTGTTACAATATATTCGATATAAAAAAATAACTACTCCTGTTTTAGTGATTAGCGCATTGGGAGATCCCGATGATAAAGTTAAAGCATTAAGTTATGGAGCCGATGATTATCTAACCAAGCCTTTCCATTTTAAAGAATTAGTAGCACGAATCTATGCCTTGGACAGAAGACGTAAAATAAATTATGATTTATCTAAGGACATTCTGGTATGTGGAGATTTAAAAATGTATTTGGATGAGCATAAAATTTTAAAAGGAGACAAAGAGATCATCCTTACCATTCTCGAATTCAAATTGCTCAAATTCCTGATGGAAAACAAAAATAAAGTAGTCACTCGCACTCAAATTCTCACCAGCGTTTGGGGAATTAACCATGATATAAACACAAATATAGTAGATGTGTATATTTCCTATTTGCGAAATAAAATTGACGGAGATGACGAAAAAGATAAAATCATAGAGACCATTAAAGGAAGAGGATACCGTATTAAATCTTTATAAAATCATCAATGAAAATACAAACACGACTAAGCCTACTCAGTTCCGGTTTTTGGGGAATCGTTTTTATCGTGGTTGCTCTCCTTATTTTCGGATTTTACAAAAGAAGCATTGAAAATTCCGTATACAGGAATCTGGAAAAAACTGCTCAAATTATCGGATATTATTTTTTTGAAGAAGACGAAATAAGTGTTAATGAATTTCAGAAAATAAAAAAGCAATACGAAAAAATTAATAATCCGTATTTTGAAATTTATGACGATCAGAACCAACTAAAATACGGAACCGTTCGCGATATATCTGAAAGTCTAATCGATGAAATACGATCCAAAAAAAGACTCACCTTTTCCACCCCAAATTTTTTATGCTACGGGATGTATTATAATGATAACGAAGGAAATTTTGTTATCATCGTTAAAGAGAATAAACATGATGTGTATCAATACATTAATCCCCTAATTGGAATTTTGGTCTCCGCCTTCATCTTAGGATTATTAGTTACCGTTTTATTAAATCGATGGATTGCCCACATAGCCTATCGACCGATACGGGAAGCTATAAATCAGGTAAAGAGTATGTCTCCCGGAGAAAACATGGAATTAAAAACAAGCGGTAAATATGTTAAAGACGAATTGCATGACCTTACCGATACCTTTAACAAACTGCTCAGAAAAATATCCGATTCAATCAAAATACAACAAAATTTTGTCAGCTATGTTTCTCATGAGTTTAAAACACCATTGGCTGCCATACAAGGAAATTTGGAGGTATTTTCCATGAAAAATCGTACCCCCGAAGAATACCATAAGCTCACACAAACACTGATGGAAGAAATACATCAGCTACAAGAAATACTAGATATTTTACTCATCGTATCTGATTTGCGTAAGAATACGGATATTTCAGAACAAATACGCATAGACGAACTTATTTTTGAAATTATAAAACGTGTTTCCGATAAATACCCCGATTGTAGCGATCTTATAGATTATACCTTAGATATAACCACCGAGCATGTAGAACTTCTTTTCATAAACATTGATAAAACACAGTTATTTATAGCATTGTTTAACTTAATCGAAAATGCGGTTAAATTTTCCCAAAGAAAATTAGTACACATTAAGCTCTACAAAAGAGACCAACGATTGCATTTGTTGATACAAGATCACGGAATCGGAATTCCGGAAAGGCAGTTAGATGAAATAAGTCGTCCTTTTTATCGAGCAGATAATACCGGCAAAGTTTCAGGGATGGGAATAGGATTGTCCATAGCATTACGCATATTAGAAAAAAACAATATACACTATACAATTAAATCCGAAGAAAATCAAGGAACTCAAATAACCTTGATATTTAATGGAGTAAATAGAGAATAATTCACAATCGTATTAGTTCAAACTGTTAATTGTTAAGTCAAAAAGTAAGCATTCTTCGGGTAACCGTTAATTTAGTAAGCAAGGTGGAACTGTAATTAATTCGCCGTTCCAAATTATAACGGAAACCCTTCCGTATAGGTTTGAAATTTGTTACAATAGAAGTGAAGTAGGAGAGAAGGATATATTCTTATGATGGGTCTTCCATTTTAAATTTATATTTTGCGAGGTTCATCTTAATTTAAATCCTTACTTTTGAAGTGAATTTTTGAATGAAACGAAGAAACTATATCATGAATAAGTATCAAAACCCATTAGAAAGCCGATATTGTAGTGATGAAATGTTATATAATTTTTCGCCGGAAAAAAAATTTACTACCTGGAGGAAACTGTGGCTTGCTTTGGCAGAAATACAAAAAGAATTAGGCTTGGATATCTCGGATGAGCAAATTAAAGAGCTTAAAGATCAAGTGAACCACATTGACTATGCAAAGGCCAATGAATACGAAAAGAAATTTCGTCATGATGTGATGGCGCATGTACATGCTTATGGAGATGCAGCACCGGCTGCCCGTCCTATCATTCACTTAGGAGCTACTTCTGCCTTTGTAGGGGATAATACGGATCTTATTCAAATACGCGATGGTTTTGAGCTAATAAAGATAAAATTGGTAAATGTAATTAAAGGATTGCATTCATTTGCCCTTACATATAAAGACCATCCGACCTTAGGATTTACACATTTTCAACCGGCACAATTAACAACCATTGGAAAACGGGCCACTCTTTGGTTGCAGTCTGTATTGTTAGATTTGGAAGACTTGGAATTTCGCCTACAAACCTTGCGTTTCAGAGGTGTTAAAGGAACGACGGGTACAGCTGCCAGCTTTAAAGAATTATTTGACGGAGATTTTTCAAAAGTTAAAGAGCTGGATAGGAAATTGTCCGAAAAATTCGGATTTAAAAAAGTTTTTAAAGTAAGCGGGCAGACCTATGACCGTAAAATAGATGCCCAAGTGTTGGAAGTGCTTTCCAATATAGCCCAGTCGGCACATAAATTTACCAATGATTTACGTTTGCTGCAAAGTTTAAAAGAAATAGAAGAACCTTTTGAAAAGAACCAGATCGGTTCCAGTGCTATGGCTTATAAACGCAATCCGATGCGTTCCGAAAGGATTTCTTCCCTAGCTAAATTCGTTATTTCCTTAGCAACTTCACCCGCGATGGTGGCCGCTACGCAATGGTTTGAACGAACGCTAGACGATTCGGCTAATAAAAGATTGAGCATTCCGCAAGCATTTTTAGCAACAGATGCCCTATTGATTATTTGGAATAATATTTTAGACGGCTTGGTTGTATATCCTAAAATGATTGAAAAACATATTAATGAAGAGCTTCCGTTTATGGCTACCGAATATATAATTATGGAAGGAGTAAAAAATGGAGGAGACCGTCAAGAGCTTCATGAAATAATCCGTAAGCATTCCATGGAAGCAGCAAAAACGGTTAAAACAGAAGGAAAGCCCAATGATTTACTTGATAGAATCTTAACTGATGAAAAAATAAATATTGATAAAGAAAAATTGATGCGGATTGTAAATCCATCTAATTTCATTGGTTTTGCACCTGAGCAAACAGAAGAATTTTTAGATGAGGAAGTCAACCCGATATTAGTAAAATACCAACATCTTTTAGGGATAAATTCCGATTTAAAAGTGTAAAATTTATATACTGAACGACCACTAAGGCAGCTGTGATTTAAATAAATAATTTAAACTAAACTAAACTAAATATTTCCATTCGATTTGCTTAGTCTTAAGCAAAATAAAAATATCAGGTTGCCTAGTGGTTTTCAGTGGTGAAAAACAACATCTATCATAATTTTAAGTTTCCGTACCTGTTTCTTTATAAAATTCTTTTAAGAATTTCTCCATAAAACGATGTCTCTCTCTTGCCATTTCTTTGGCAATATCTGTATTCATCAAATCTTTCAACTTCAATAGCTTCTCGTAAAAATGATTGATCGTACAGGATGTATTTTTTTGATAGGAACTGCTTTCTGTATACTCCATAGGCTTTTCTTCCGGATTAAACAATGCACGGCCTTTACTGCCTCCATAAGCAAAAGCCCGGGCTATTCCTATCGCACCGATAGCGTCTAATCGGTCGGCATCCTGAACGATTTTAGCCTCTATAGTGGATGGTGGGGTGTTGTGTCCGCCCTTGTAAGAAACTTCTTGTATAATCTTTAGAATTGATTTTATATAAGTGTCTTCATAACCTAAGGAAGACAATAAGGGATATACCGTTTCTTCAGTACGATCGATTCCATTGTGGAGCTTATAATCTCCAATGTCATGCAACCATGCAGCCAATAAAACCTTCGAACGATCCGCCGGCTCATAAAGCAATATTTTCTCAGCATTGGTCACAACTCTTTCCATATGCCAATAGTTGTGGCCGCTATTATCTTCGAATAGCTTTTTCTTAATATATGTTTGAATGATTTGTATCGATTTCTCTAATTCCATAGCTAAATTTACTATTTTTTAGCAAAATTAATATCCCATAAAATTTCGATTTTGCGATTTGTTCCTAGCATTTGTTCCTGATAAATCTTACAAAGAAGTTCTAAATACTTAATTTTTCCGCTATAAAAAAGCACCCAAATTATTTATGGGTGCTTATTATCGTTTTTAAATTATTTTGATAGATATTGGGTTGGTTATCCGCTGAAGACTCCCATATCGATAAATTTATTTTGTCTATGTTCTACCAATTGGTCTGGAGACATTTTAGATAATTCTTTATAGGCTTCTAGGACTTGATTTTTAAGAGAATCAAATGCTTTTTGAGGGTTATAATGTGCACCACCCAAGGGTTCTTTAATGATTCCGTCGATGATTCCCAATTTTTGAGAATCTTTCGGTGTTAGGCGAAGATTTTCGGCAGCAACTTCTTTATATTCCCAGCTTCTGAATAAGATAGAAGAGCAGCTTTCCGGGGAAATCACAGAATACCATGTATTTTCCATCATGTATACTTTGTTTCCTACTCCAATTCCTAAAGCGCCTCCACTGGCTCCTTCTCCAATTACCACGCAAATAATAGGCACTTTAATAAGGCACATCTGAGAGATGTTATAGGCGATGGCTTCTCCTTGACCTCTTTCTTCGGCATCTAATCCCGGATAGGCCCCCGGAGTGTCGATTAAGGTCAAAATAGGAATGTTAAACTTTTCGGCAACCTTCATCAAGCGTATTGCTTTTCGGTAACCGTCAGGATTGGGCATACCGAAGCGACGATATTGTCTTTCTTTGGTATTTTTTCCTTTTTGTTGTCCGATAATCATAAAGGTTTTTCCGTCTATTCTTCCTAACCCACCGATCATGGCTTTATCATCCCCGTAATTACGATCTCCGTGTAATTCTATAAAGGTATTGTCCGTAATAGCATTACAATAATCTAAGGAGTAGGGGCGAGACGGATGGCGGGAAAGTTGTACGGTTTGCCAAGGAGTTAGGTTATCGTATATTTGATGTTTGGTATTTTCAATTTTTTTTTCGATTTCTTTACATGCGGAATTTATATCGATGCCGCTTTCAAGACCTAGCTCGATACATTTTTTTAGCTGGTCTTCCAATTCTTTTATAGGCAATTCAAAATCTAAATATTCCATTTTATGAGTATTAGTGACTAAAAAATATACTAACTTTTAAATAAATTAAATTCAAATCTCATTTTTGAAACTACTTAGAAAAGGGTATTTTCAAAAATAATCTTCCAATTAATTACAAATCCAAAATACCCTCGGGTAAAGTCATTGAAATGTATTGGTCAATTTTATTTACTTCAATAATCCAATCATTTATAACGGGAATGTAAATAAATTTATTGTTCGCTAGTTTGATGACAAAAAGAGCTTGTGCGCTGTTGTCATTTATTTCCACGATTTCACCTATCTTTTGCAGATTTTCATCTACTAAAGAAAAATTTATGACCTCGTGATAATAAAATTGCTTTCCTTTCAATTCAGGTAAGGTATCTAAAGGAAGATACAGCTCGGTTCCTATTAAGTCTTGTAAATTGATAGATGAATCTTCAAATTTTACGCGAAGTGAATCTTTAGTATAAAGTTGACATTCATTTAGGAAAAAAGGAACCGGCATTTCATTGATATTAATAAATACCGATTCCAAATTATGGTAAGCTTCAGGTTCATCGGTGTCAATTTTAACTATCAGATGACCCTTTAGACCATGAGGTTTAGTGATTGTGCCTAGATAGTAACAATCTTCTAATCGCATGAATCTATATTAAGCTTTTGGTTCTTCTTTTGTTTCTGCCTGGGCGTCTGTAGCTGCTTCATCTTCTGCGATAATAGCTTCTACTACTTCTTCGGCATCATTGGCTTCCGCTTCTTCTGCTTTTTGTTGTGCAGCAATACGGCTTTCGTTTACTTTTCTTTCCGCTTCAAGCCTTTCTTTCTTCGCTTGTTGTTTGGAAGATGCTAATTTGTCTTTTTTTGCTTGAATGGCTTTTTCTTTTTCTTCCAACCAAGCTTGGAATTTTTTCTCTGCTTCTTCAGCGGAGAAAGCTCCTTTTTTTACTCCCCCGTTTAGGTGCTTTTTCAATAAAGCTCCTTTGTATGAAAGGATAGATTTTGCTGTGTCTGTAGGTAAAGCTCCTTTTTCTAACCAGCTAACGGCTCTGTCAACATTTAGTTCGATAGTTGCCGGATTGGTAGTAGGAACATAAATTCCTAATTTTTCGATGTTTTTACCATCTCTTTTTGCTCGTGAATCTGCCACAACAATGTGGAAAACCGGTTTTCCTTTTTTACCGTGTCTTTGTAATCTAATTTTTACTGCCATATTTTTTTGTTTCGGGATCCCGTCCCCATTAATATTAAGTTTGCAAATATACGACTAGTTTTAGTATCACTGCAAATTTTTGTGTATAATTAAATTATTCGGGAGCTTGTTTGCTTTTCGAGAAATGGGCATCCCAACCTTGTGCGTTTAAAGGAATGCGTTGGGTATTGCCTTTGGTTATAAGTACATTTTCTTGATTTTCAGTTGCATGCCCAATGATGGTGAAATTAGGGTTATGTTTGATTTTATCATGATCTTCGATAGGTATGGTAAATAAAATTTCGTAATCTTCGCCGCCGTTTAAAACACCGGTTACAGGATTAATACCAAATTCTTCTGCTGTAGTGATCACTTGGCTGTCCATGGGGATTTTTTCTTCATAAATGGAAAAACCTACCTTGCTTTGTTGTGAAAGATGGATGATTTCTGAAGCCAATCCGTCAGATATATCAATCATAGAAGTAGGATGTATATCCATTTCTTTAAGCAGGGATTTGATTTCTGTACGTGCTTCGGGTTTTAGTTGTCTTTCCAGAATGTAGGTATAGCTTGATAAATCGGGTTGGAGATTAGGATTAACCTTAAATACGGAATTTTCGCGTTCCAAAACCTGCAATCCAAAATAGGCGCCGCCTAAATCACCGCTAACTACGAGAAGATCGTTAGGTTGGGCCCCTTTTCTGTAAATGATTTCCTCTTTATGGGCATAGCCAATGGTGGTGATATTTATTACCAATCCTAAATGTGAGGAGGCTGTATCTCCACCTACCAAGTCTATAGAATAATGTTTACACGCCAAATGCATACCTGTATATATTTCTTCCAGAGCTTCTACCGGAAAACGATTGGAAACAGCAATGGAAACTAGTATTTGTTCCGGGGTTGCGTTCATGGCTACTAAATCACTTAATCCGATCACTACTGCCTTATATCCGAGATGTTTTAAAGGAGTGTAGGCTAAGTTAAAATGTATATTTTCCAATAACATATCGGTTGAGACCAATACCTTTTTGTCTTTAGGGTCTAATACAGCGGCATCGTCTCCCACACCTTTTAGGGTAGAAGTATTTTTAGGAATAAAATTATTGGTCAGATGGTCGATAAGTCCGAATTCACCATACTCTGAAATAGAAGTTTTATATGGGTTTTTATTATCAAGCATTTTTTAGGTATCTTTTTTTATTTGAGATTTGATTTTCGAATTTACGGTTTTTCTATGTATATGAAGAAAGGATTGTTTTTCGATTAAAAAAATATTTAATTATGAAATATTATTAGGATTGCAAAAAATATGCTTTTTATGAATGAAAATTCATAAAAAGCTATGTTTTCTTATTTCTATTAAATTAAAAAATCCATTGATTTACAATGGATTAATTTTTGAGGCTGTGACGTATCACAAAAATACTAAAATTTGAAAGCAATTCACAACTACTGTCAACTTCTGATTGGTGCTGATCAAGCTGTGACGTATCACAAAAATACTAAAATTTGAAAGCAATTCACAACCTTCTAATACGATCTCATTGTTGTTTAAAGGCTGTGACGTATCACAAAAATACTAAAATTTGAAAGCAATTCACAACGATAGCGGTTTTGCCCATACGATTCAACTCGCTGTGACGTATCACAAAAATACTAAAATTTGAAAGCAATTCACAACGGTCTAAGCTTTCAATCATAGAAACAGCTAGCTGTGACGTATCACAAAAATACTAAAATTTGAAAGCAATTCACAACACATACCCATTCATTTTGGTAAATCGTTGCGCTGTGACGTATCACAAAAATACTAAAATTTGAAAGCAATTCACAACAAACGCTATTAAAAAGGCATATTTACTGCAGCTGTGACGTATCACAAAAATACTAAAATTTGAAAGCAATTCACAACTACTTGCGGTACTGCTTTAACTTCTGATCAGCTGTGACGTATCACAAAAATACTAAAATTTGAAAGCAATTCACAACACCCCTCGAATTTGTACTAGATCCTTTGTAGCTGTGACGTATCACTACAACTACTAATAATTTGAAGGCAATTCACAACAGTTGCAGATAGATATTGGATTTTAATTGTTTTCGCAGTAACATATCACTACAACTACTAATAAATTTGAAAGCAATTCACAACCTGCTCCGGCTAATACTAAAGGATTAGTTAGCTGTGACGTATCACAAAAATACTAAAATTTGAAAGCAATTCACAACTTTATTTATCCGTAAATGGAACGCCATTCTGCTGTGACGTATCACAAAAATACTAAAATTTGAAAGCAATTCACAACAGTTGCAGATAGATATTGGATTTTAATTGTTTTCGCAGTGACGTATCACTACAACTACTAATAAATTTGAAAGCAATTCACAACAATTTTGCTTTAATTTCTTATATCCTTTTAGCTGTGACGTATCACTACAACTACTAATAATTTGAAAGCAATTCACAACGGGGTATAGGAATGCACAATGGTAATTGCGACTGTGACGTATACTACAACTACTAATAATTTGAAAGCAATTCACAACAGTTGCAGATAGATATTGGATTTTAATTGTTTTCGCAGTAACATATCACTACAACTACTAATAAATTTGAAAGCAATTCACAACGCAAGCGTTTTAGAGCTATTAAAACCAATTGCTATGACGTATCACTACAACAACTAATAATTTGAAAGCAATTCACAACTACAGATACAATACTGATTCTTTCTTCTATGCTATGGCGCATTTTACTACAACTATTAATAATTCGAAAGCAATTCACAACATTACATTCCATTTTCGGGTATTGATGCTAGCAGTGACGTATCACTACAACTACTAATAATTTGAAAGCAATTCACAACAGTGATGTGATCCTACACATAATTAATGCTGCTGTGACATATCACATAATACTAGAATCTAAAAGCAATTCACAACTACTCTATTTGTTTTAATTGTTGCTTAAGTGCTATGATGTATCACTACAACTACTAAAATTTGAAAATGATTCAATACATATAAAATACGCAATAAGCGACCTCCTATAATTTCAAAATATCAATTTAAATCTAGTTGCATGTAATAAAGTTAAACATATAAATAACTTAAATTATTGTATAATAAGGGAAATAATTTTGTAATATTATGTTGTATGAAAAAAAATTGTCATTTTGTTTATGTGTATAATTAAATTATTACTATATTTGTTCATTATGATGTTTTAGCATCAATAAAACTATTTTTATATGAAAGACGCTCCTAATTCTGATGAAGCCCTTAATTCATCTTATCAACTCAATCCGCCTAAAAAAGAGGTTCGTTACTACGCTAAATATGGTGGAATAAAAGATGATTTATATGGGAATTCTC